>JAUWHT010000387.1 GCA_030605745.1 Pirellulales bacterium
GCGATGGGTCGACTACTCTGGCACCGTCGAGGGTCAAACCGAGGGCTTGGCCATCTTCAGCCACGCGGACAACGACCATCCACACCGCTGGCTTTGCCGGGACTACGGCTGTTTCGGTCCGCGCCGCATCGACGTCCGAAGCGATAGGCCGTTCGTGCTGGAAAAGGGCCGGTCGCTCTCGCGTCGAGTAGGCATTCTGGTACACCGCGGCGATGTAAGAGGCGGCCACGTAGCCAAGCGTTTCAAGCAGTACATCAATAGCGAACTGTAAAAGTCAACACCACACAAGATGTCGTCAGCAACCGGGCTTGATTGCGGGCGCCCACAAGGTGATGGATAAGGTTATAGTACCATCGTTTACGACCGGTATGCCAATCACCAAAGCGGGAAAGGAATTCATCTGCCTGAAGATGCTCGACGTATTGGCCAAACCAATCGAGGTTAAGAACGGCGTCGCCCAGATGCCGACCGGCCCCGGTCTGGGCATCAAGGTTGACGAGGCAAAGGTACTTGAGTTGATGAGGAAAACGAAATGACTGACGTATCCCAACAAGGGAACAGAGATCCCTTTTGCTTCCGAGCAATCGATATACCGGCAATGAAAGCAAGGAGACTCCCAGTCTCCGGTTTGGCCCACCAATCCGTTCTACTTCAACCCAGGAGAAATCCCATGTTCAACGAACACCCAAATTCAGCCATCTCTCGCCGCAAGTTCTTAGGGCAGACTTCGGCGGTCGGAGCCGCGATGCTTGCCACCCAGACGTTGATGGCCAAGGACGCCAACGGTGCCAACGAGCGGCTGTCGATCGGAATCATCGGTTGCGGTGGTCGGGCCGGCACACTGATGAGTCAGATCCAGTTGCTTGCCAAGAGCCACAACTGCGAGATCACCGCCGTGTGCGACGTCTGGCAACCGAACCTTAGTGCTGCCGTAGCCAGAGTGAAGAAGGCGTGGGGCAAGGAGCCTCGCAAATTCACCCGGTTCAACGACGTGCTGGCGCTGGCCGATATTGACGCGGTGGTGATCGCCACGCCCGACTTTGGCCATTGTCCGATCATGATCGCCGCCCTGGAGGCCGGCAAGGACGTCTATTGCGAGAAACCTATGGCCCTGAAAATCGAAAACGCCAACAAGGCGTTGGACCTTGCCAGGGCGAAGGAGCGGGTGGTCCAGGTCGGTACGCAGCGGCGCAGCGGCGCAGCGATGGCCACTACCCGGTCGCGGCCGGGGTATTGGCCACGGGCATTCTGGGCAAGATAAGTCGCGTGACGGTGGAAAACAACTTCAACCACGCCCGATGGGCGCGTCCCTATGACAACTGCAAGGCGGCCGATGTCGACTGGGATGCCTACCTGTTCAACGGCCCCAAGCGGGAGTTCGATCCCCGACTGTTGCGACGCTGGCACCTTTACAAGATGTGCACCAATGGGCTGGCGGGGCTTTGGATGGTCCATCACATCGACGCCGTGCACATGTTGCTTGGTTCCACGTACCCGGCCAGTGCCGTCGCACATGGAGGCACGTACGTTTGGAAGGAAGATCGCGAGCACTGCGACACGTTCCACGCCCTGCTGGACTACCCCGAGGAGTACCTGGTGAGTTGGGCGATGGGATTGGGCAACGAGTCAGGTCGGGTGTTCACGATCTACGGTACCAAGGGAACGCTGGATGTAAACGACTGGACTCTCTTGCCCGCCGGCGGGAAGAACACCAAGGTCCGGGATCAGAAGATCGTCGTTGAAGGCAACGACGACCACATGGGCAACTGGCTGGAATGCATTCGTTCCCGAGAACGCCCGAACGCCGACATCCAATACGGCCACCAACACGCTGTGGCCACGATCATGGCCGCGGCCGCACAAACGACCGGGCAGCGGCAAAAGTACGATCCGGAGAAACGCATCATGTTCACCGGCTAATATGCCCAGCTAGAACACTCGTGCGATGTAATGTAGCTGTCCATTGTACAAAAATCGGTCTTTCCTCAATCTTGCAAGATGTTGTAGGAAAGGGGCATGGATGCTGAGCGTTTCAATAAGGAAGTCTAGCCCTAAAACAAGCGTGTTTTTTGCGCGCGGGAGACCATTATTCGGACGGTTTGACGCAGACATAGGTTGATCGGCCTAGCCGGCAAGGGCTGGGTGAGAAAAAGGGTGACAGCCACCAAATTTGACAAAGTTGGGGGGATTGGCTAAGAATGCGTATGCCACGGCAGATTTGGTGCCTGTCGCCTTTTCTTTTCCCCATATGTTGCCCAGATTTGGTGCCTGTCACCTTTTCCTCCTTTTCCCCACACGAAATGGTATCCTGTCAGTATGATTGGGCGAGATCGAGTATTACACATCGGGAAACTGACCGATCAGGGGACTGAGGCGGATCTGCGTGATACGACGCCGGCCGAGCGGCTTGGTATGATGTGGCAGTTAGCGCTTGACACTTGGGCTTTCATGGGAGAACCCGTTGCTGAATCCCGACTTCCGCGACATGTTGTCCGCGTTGTCCGACCAGGACGTTGAGTTCATGCTGGTCGGGGCCTACGCGATGGCGGTCCACGGGTTTCCGCGGGCCACCGGTGATATGGACATCTGGATCCGCGCGTCGGACGAGAACGCACAGCGGGTATGGCGCGCGCTAAAGGCTTTCAAGGCCCCCATGTCCGATCTGATCGTCGAAGACCTCAAAACGCCCGAGATCGTCTTCCAGATTGGGGTGGCTCCGCGCCGAATCGACATTCTGACCTCCATAGACGGTGTCGATTTCGATGAGGCTTGGCCCTATCGTAAAGACGTCGAAGTCGGAGGCCAGAGGTTCGCCGTTATCGGACGTTCCCATTTGCTTCAAAACAAGAAGGCCTCGGGGCGGCCAAGGGACCTGGTGGATGCTGTTTGGCTCGAGAGCGACCAGGAGCAGTAGCAGGCAGGAGCAGCCCGCTTCGCATCCCGCCCAAATACCGTATCTTCACGCACGGCTACCCCATTCTGGCTAACTCGGCTTGTCATAATCGGGCAGTTCGGGTATCTCTACGCGACCTTCAGATCCGGGCGGTGAAACTGTGCGCTCGCACTGCCGTTTTGCCGTCGTGAAGACCGGCGCGCGGGGCAAGCCCCGCCGCTACACTTCTCCAACCAGCGCGAACACAAAAAGGGCCACAATGGCCGATCTCCGAGTCAGTCCAGGCCATGTCCATCGCACGGGGCCCAGTCGTGTCTGGCTTGCGGTTTGGGTGGGGATCCTCGCGCTTCGTGGCTCGGTGCTGTTCGGCCAGATCCCGGCTCAGAATTCCGCCGAAGAACTCGTGGTCGAGGTCCGGATCGTGGGCAACCGGACGGTGCCGCAGGAGAAGATTCTCCGGCACATTCGCACCCGGCAGGGGCGTCCGCTCGATCTGGAAATGATCGGGGAAGACGTCCGCCGGCTAAACAGCACGCGGATGTTCATCAACGTCAAGACCTTTACGCAGCAGGTACCCGGCGGGCGGAAGGTCATCTTCGAGGTGGTCGAGCGGTCTACCCTGGAGGATGTCAAGTACGTCGGCAACAGGAAAATCAAGACCAAGGTCCTTAAGAAGCAAACGGATCTGAAAGTGGGTGATGCCCTGGATCCATTCGCCATCGAGGAAGGCCGCACAAAGATCGAGCAGTTCTACCGCGACCGCGGTTTCAGCAAGGTGCGGGTCACTGTGATCGAAGGCAACAAGCCGGGTGACCGGCGGGCAGTCTACCTGATCAACGAGGGTAGAAAGCAGAAAATCTTCTGGACACAATTTGTCGGCAACACGATCGCCAGCGACTCACGACTGCGGACACAGATCAAGTCGAAGCCTCCATTCATGTACATCTTCAAAGGCGAGGTCAACCGTGAGCAGATCGACGAGGACGTCGACCGGCTAACCGCATATTACCGCGGCCTGGGATTCTTCCGCGCCCGAGTGGGCCGCGAACTCGACTTCAACGCCGAGCAGAACTGGTTGATCTTGACCTTCGTTATCGACGAAGGCCCGCGCTACGTGGTCCGCAACGTTTCGTTTATCGGCAACAAGAAATTTTCTACCAAAGAGCTAGCCTCGAAGTTGAGCCTTACCGACAGCCAGTATTTCAACCAGAAGCAGATGAGCAGCGATGTGGCCGCCATCCAGGACAAGTACGGCGGCATCGGCTACATCTTCGCCGACGTGAAGGCCGATCCGCGGTTCCTCGAAGAGCCGGGCAAGCTCGACCTGGTCTACAACATCAGCGAGGGCGACCGCTACCGCGTTGGCCGGATCAACGTGCAAATCAAGGGCGAGTACCCACATACCCGGATTACTACCGTGCTGAATCGCATCTCGCTTAAGCCGGGTGATATCGTCGATATCCGGAAGCTTCGTGCCAGCGAGCGGCGACTGCGGGCGTCGGGACTGTTCCTGGTCGATCCGGTAAGCGGCACCTCGCCGAAGATCGTCTTCAGCCCGCCGGAACTGGACGAGGCGGAAAGCGAGGTTGCCGGGAAGCCGAGACGTCGGCCCAAGGCCCGCGGGCAGAGCCCCGATCCACAGCCGTACAGCCGGTGGAGTCCGGCACGCAGCGCGACCGGCAGTCCGCGTGAACGTCGGGTGAACCTGACGCTTCAGGGCCACTGGACTGATCCCGGACCGCCGACAGTTGTACGCGGCCAATACACGCCAGACATGGGTCGATCGGTGCCTCCGCTGAGGCCGCGGACGCCGGTACCCGGCCGAGTGCCGGCTCAATCCGGCTCCGGCTGGCAGCCGCCGGTCGCCGGCATTCCGGCCCAAGGCGAAACAACCCAGGACTATCAACCGGCCCCGGTCTATCAGCCCGCGCCGACCAGTCAGCCTGCACCGGCCTATCAACATGCCGGCAGCGGCCTGCCCCCGCAGCAACTGCCGGTCAACCAGGGGATATTCGCCCCCGATTCACCGTTTTTCGGCGGCCCACCGGACGGGGAGCCTACCCGACCGCTACCGCTGGACGTGATCGCTCAGGAGACTCAAACGGGCCGGTTCATGTTCGGCGTGGGGATCAACTCCGACGCCGGGCTGGTCGGCTCGATCGTAATCGACGAGCAGAACTTCGATTGGACCCGAGTGCCCAGAAGCTGGGAAGACATCCGCAACGCGACCGCGTTTCGTGGTGCCGGGCAGCGGTTCCGATTGGAAGCAGTACCAGGAACACTCGTCCAGCGGTACATGATCAACTTCCAGGAACCGTACCTGCTCGACTCGAATGTCAGTCTGGGGCTAAGCGGATACTTTTATACCCGGCACTACACCGAATGGGACGAAGAGCGTCTGGGCGGGCGAATAAGCTGGGGATACCAGTTCCGGCCCGATCTAACCGGTTCGTTCTCCTTCCGCGGCATGAAGATAAACATCCGCGACCCGATCGACCCCACTCTTCCCGAACTGGCCGAAGTGGTGGGCGATAACTCGCTGTACGGGTTCCGCGTCCAAATGGCGCACGATACCCGCGACAGTGCGTTCCTGGCCACCGAGGGACACCTCGTCGAGGTGGCGTTCGAGCAGGTGACCGGCTCGTTCGATTACCCGCGCGGTGAGGTTGACCTGCGCAAGTACTTTCTATTGCACGAGCGTCCGGACGGATCGGGCCGGCACGTGCTGAGCCTTTCCACCCGGTTTGGAATCACCGGCGACGACACGCCGATTTACGACCATTACTACGCGGGCGGATTTTCCACAATTCGTGGTTTTGACTTCCGGGGTGCGTCGCCGCGCGACCCGGCCACCGGCATCCTGGTCGGCGGACACTTCCAGTTGCTGGCCTCGGCGCAGTACCTGTTCCCGATTACGGCCGACGACATGCTACGGGCAGTAGTCTTCTGCGACACGGGCACGGTCGAGCCGACGATCAGCGATTGGAGCGACAAGTACCGGGTTGCCCCGGGTTTCGGGCTGCGGATCACGGTCCCGGCCATGGGCCCGGCGCCGATCGCGCTGGATTTTGCCTTCCCCATCTCCACCGAGCCCGGCGACCGCGAAGAGGTCTTCAGCTTCTTCGTGGGTTTCAACCATTAGCAAAGCGGAAAGCGGAAAGCGGGAAGAAATCGAATCCGCTCTCGGCTTTCCGCTTTCCGCTTTATTCACACTTGATCAAGCTGACCATCTTGTACTGCTCGATTCGTTTTCTTCCGCTCAGGGTGACCAATTCGACCAGGAAAGTGCAGCCGGCAACGTTTCCGCCTGCTTTTTCGACCAAAAGGCAACAGGCCTCGACGGTTCCGCCGGTGGCCAGCAGGTCGTCGACGATCAGCACGTTGGCGCCCGGGGCGATAGCGTCGGCGTGGATTTCCAGTGTGTCGGCGCCGTATTCTAGTTCGTAGGTGACCGAGAGGGTTTTGTAGGGCAGTTTGCCCGGCTTTCGGACCGGGACAAGCGCGGCATCAAGTTCCAGTGCAATCGGCCCGGCGAAGATAAACCCCCGGGCTTCGGCCGCGGCAACCACGTCGATCTTCGCATCGCGGAAAGGACGGACCATCTCGACCACTGCCTGGCGCAGCGCCGCCGGGGCGGCCAACAGCGGCGTGATGTCGCGAAATAGTATTCCAGGCTTGGGAAAATCGGGAATACAGCGGATGTAATCGGTCAGTCTCAGATTGCTCACTCCAGGCTTTCGGCCAGCTTGGCGAGTGCTTCGGTTTCGATTTGCCGGACGCGTTCGCGGGTAAGTCCGAGCGTTTCGCCGATTTCCTTCAGCGTCCGCGGCTCGTGATTGTCCAGGCCGAACCGCATCCTCAGGATGGTCGCCTCACGCACATCCATGGTTTCCAACTGCTGCATAACGTGCTTGAGATTGTCGTTTTCGACGAGTGTTTCCTCGGGGCTGCGTGCCCGCTCGTCCATGACCATTTCGCCCAGCGACCATCCGGCATCGGCCTGGTCGGTTTGTGGCGTGAGGTTGTAGATGCGGATGGCTTTCTTAATGATAGGAAGTTTTTTTTGGGGCAGTCCGAGCACCCGGCCAACTTCTTCAGGCGTTGGGGTGCGGCCGAGTTCTTCGGCCAGTCGCGTACTGGCGCGGCGCCATTTGGAAAGCAATTCGACCATGTAGGCTGGAATGCGGATGGTCTTGGCCGTGTTGATCAATGCCCGTTTGATCGACTGCTTGATCCAGTAGCTTGCGTAAGTGCTAAACCGCGTACCTATTGCCGGGTCGAAACCCTCAACGGCGCGGAGCAACCCCAGGTTCCCTTCCTCGATCAGGTCCTGTAGCCCCAGACCCTTGCCTGTATAACCCCGGGCGATGTTGACGACCAAGCGGAGATTGGCGCGGACCATCCGGTCGCGGGCCTGAATGTCTCCGTCGCCGATGGCCACGGCCAGTTGATGTTCATCGTCGGCCGAAAGCAGCGAGGTCTCGTTGATCTCGCGCAGATAGGTCTCCAAAGGAGACTGCACCGCCGAGGGTCTGCGTCGCGTCGTCTTTGTCATCGTAGCACGTACCGTCAGCAGGGACTTGCTGCCTAGTCAAACACAACTATCGACGCAGAGTGCGGCATTTCTGCAAGGAAGCGTACGTTCGACGAGGTGGGATGAATGTATGCGAGTTTCGGGCAATGCCGAAAAGAACGACCCCGCCGATATTGACCGGCGGGGTCGTGGACAAGCGAAGTATCACGCTGGGAAAAGCCAACGATTATTTCGTCTCTTGCTCTTCGGATTCCTCCGACTGTTCGGTCTGTTCGGTCTGTTCAGCCACATCGGTGGGCGTTTCTTCCGGTTCTGCTGATTCCTCATCCTTGACTGTTTCAGCTTCCTCCGTTTCCGCTCCAGAGGGTGCTTTCACTTCCGCTTCGGGCAGTTCTTCAGCCGGCGTCTGATCGCTTTCTTCGGTGACGGCTTCGGGGGTCTGTTCGGCCTCGGATTGGACGGGTTGGATCAGCGGACCGCTGCCCTCGCCCACTCCGCCTTTCAGGTCGCCCGCCTCGCCATCTGCGGTTTCGGCTTCCGCTTCCTCGGCCCATTCCACTCGCTTGCGCGACAGGCCGATCTTGCGTTCGTCCGGGTCGACCCGCAGGACCTTCACCTCGATCTGTTCACCCACCTTGACCACTTCCTCGGGATTTTCGACCTTATGGTCGGCCAATTCGGAGATGTGCAGCAGGCCTTCCAGCCCGTCCTCCAACCCGACGAACACCCCAAAGTTGGTGATCTTGGTGACTGGTCCGGTGACCAACTGGCCGGGCTCATACTTGCTGGGGATGTTCTTCGCCCAGGGGTCTTCAGTCAATTGCTTCAGTCCCAGCGCGATCCGGCGCCGCTGCTGGTCGACCGAGAGCACCCGGCATTCGAGCTGCTGGCTCTTTTCGACCATCTCGTTCGGGTGGCTGATCTTACGGGTCCACGACATGTCGCTCACGTGCAACAATCCGTCGATACCTTCTTCGATCTCGACAAATGCGCCGTAGTTGGTCAGGTTGCGAACCGTTCCCTTGACCAGGCTGCCGAGCGGAAACCGCTCGGCGACCTTGTTCCAGGGGTTCTCCAGGGCCTGTTTCATGCCCAGGGAGATCTCCTGCTTATCCTTGTTGATTCCCAGCACTACTACGTCGATCTCGTCGTCGATCTGAACCAACTCGTTGGGATGGCTGATCCGCCGGGTCCACGACATTTCGCTGATGTGGACCAGCCCTTCGATCCCCTCTTCGAGTTTGATGAAGGCCCCGTAGGTCATCACGTTGACCACCGTACCTTTGACTTGTTGGCCGACGGGATATTTTTGCTCAACGGTTTCCCACGGGCTGGGGCTTTTTTGTTTCAGGCCCAGAGCGATCTTCTCTTTCTCGCGGTCGATGTGCAGGATCTGGACTTCGATCTCCTGATCGATAGAGACCATTTCCGAGGGGTGGCTGATACGTCCCCAACTCATGTCGGTGATATGCAGCAGGCCGTCGATACCGCCCAGGTCGACAAACGCGCCGAACTCGGCAATGTTCTTCACCACGCCCTTGCGGCGCTGACCGACCTTCAGTTCGCTCATGAGTTGGGCCTTTTTCTCGGCCCGTTCGGACTCGATCAGGGTCCGGCGGCTGACCACGATATTCCGCCGGGCTTCGTCGATCTTCAGCACGATGCACTGGATTGTGCGACCGATATAGTCGCCGATGTCGGCCGGGCGACGGATATCTACCTGTGAAGCCGGCAGGAACACGTTCACCCCGATGTCGACCAGCAAACCGCCCTTGATCTTGCGGGTAACCACACCGGTGACGACGTCTTCCTCGTGGACCGTCTCCATCACCTTCATCCAGGCCTCGATCTTCTCGGCCTTCCGCTTCGACAGCGTGATCATCCCGCGGGAATCGTCGACCAGACCGTAGACGTCCTCAACATCTTCGACCAAGACCTTTACGCTTTGTCCCGGTTCCGGCGGCGGTTCGTCCTCCTCCCATTCATTGCGTAAGATGATTCCTTCGCTCTTGTAACCCACGTCGACCAGCACAAAGTCTCCTTCCACGCGAAGGATCCGTCCCTGGACGATCTGGTTGACGACTACTTGCTGGGCGCCCCACTCGATATCTTCCGCCGGGACCCCCTCCATGGCAGCAGTCAACTCTCGATCCCAGCCTTCCTCGCTTAGATCTAGCCCTCGAATAAGGTTGCGGTTGACCATAGACTCGTTTTTGCAAGAAACACCTCGTCCACCCCACCCCTCTACGCAAGGGGCTCTCCACGGGTCATCGAGAACACAGTAATATAGCAAATGGCCCGCTTCGCCACAATTGGAGTGCGAGAACCACATGCCTGTGCTACATGGCCGGGTGGCGTCTGATTTCCGCCTGACACTGCCGCACTCGGCGTTCCACTTCGACGAGCAGTTCTCGCTCGTCGCAATCCTTGATTTCCTCGGGCAAGATAGGCCGGCCGTAATGGATGTGGATTGTGCCTGGCCTGGGGAGTCTCTGCCGACGCGGCCACGCGGCGTACGCACCTTCGATTGCCACCGGCAGGATGGCCGCTTTCGATCGGACGGCCAGCGCCGTGAAACCGGGCCGAAACTTGGCGATCTCGCCGTCCCGAGTCCGCGTACCCTCGGGAAAGACCAGCACCATCTCGCCCCGCTTCAGCCGCCGCAGCGACTCCCTGATCCCGCTCAGCCCGAGCCCGTCCCGGTCGATCGGAAACGCGTACAGGGAGTTGGCCAACCAGCGAAACGGGGCGAAACCAAACAGCGTATCCCGAGCCAAATAGTTCATCTGCCGCATACAAGCCATACCCACCAGCGGCGGATCGAAGTGGCTCTGGTGGTTGGAAACCACCAATACGCCTCCCTCGGCCGGGATGTTCTCTCGGCCCGTGTGGCGGACCTGATAGGCAACTACCCCGACAAGCTGGCACACTCGCCGCACAAAGCGGTACCACAAGCGTTTAGCAAGCGAGCGGTGGAACATGGCAGTAGGTGGTGTGAGGGGGTGGCAATTCATTGCCACCTTAAACGGTCAAACGCCCCCGGACTGCGGTCCGGGAAACCTAACGAGCGGCTCCAGTCGATCGACCACCTCCTCGACGGTCATCCCGTCGGTACAGACTTCAATTGCATCGGGAGCGGGCACCAGCGGGCCGACGGCGCGGCTCAAATCGCGCCGATCGCGACGCTGCTGGGCCGCGAGCACTTCTTGAAACGTAGCCGACTCCCCTTGAGATTGTAGGTCAGCCAATCGCCGCCTGGCTCGCTCTTCGGCGCTGGCGGTCAGGAATATCTTGCACTGGGCATCGGGAAACACAACCGTGCCTTGGTCGCGGCCTTCGGTCACAATGTCGTCGCAGCCGGCCGCCGCGCGTTGCAGTGAGACCAGGCGCCGGCGGACCCACGGATTGTCGGCCGCATAGCGGGTCACTGCCGTTAGTTCCGAAGTACGGATCGCGTCGGAGACATCCTCTCCTTCCAGGAAGATCTTCTCCCTGACCACTTCGATCTTGATATTCCGGGCCAATTCGGCCAGTTCATCCGGCCGGTTCCAATCGACCCCTTGCCGCATCCCGGCCAGTGCCACGGCCCGATACATCGCGCCCGTATCCAGGAACCTGAACCCCAACCGTCGGGCCAACGCCCGGGCGACCGTGCTCTTTCCGGCGCCGGCAGGTCCGTCGATGGTGATGATCA
>JAUWHT010000101.1 GCA_030605745.1 Pirellulales bacterium
GCTGGCGTACATCCGGTATCCGGTTCATGTTAGCGACCTGCAGCGAGAGGACTGGGTCGAACAACGAGAAAATGTTCTAACATCAGCATTAGACCGCTATAAACCCAAGAAATCCTTGCCAACATCGTGAGGCACTACCGAAAATTGAAAATTGACTTCCTCCAACTGACCGACAAATCGATCCTGATCTTCGGCGTGGCCAACCGGAAGAGCGTTGCGTACCACGTCGGCCGCGTGTTGACCGAAGCCGGTGCCAGGTGCGTCTACGTGGTGCAGAACGACCATGTGAAGCAAAACGTCTCGAAGCTGCTCGGCGACGCTGAAGTGTACACCTGCGACGTCGAGCACCATGAGCAGATCGACCGGCTGCGAGAGGAACTCGCCATGCGGGGCGAGAGGTTCCACGGACTGCTGCATTCGATCGCGTTTGCCGACTACTCCGACGGTCTGAAGCCGTTCCACGAGACGGGCAAAAGGCAGTTCTTGCAAGCGGTCGACATCTCGTGCTATTCGCTGATCGCTATCTGCAACGCACTTAAAGAACTCCTGGATCCGGACGCCTCGGTGGTAACGATCTCGATCTCGACCACGCGGATGGCCAGCGAGAGCTACGGCTACATGGCGCCGATCAAGGCGGCGCTGGATTCCTCATTGGCCTTTCTGGCCAAGTCGTTCAGCCGGTTTTCGCGGGTGCGCTTCAACGCGGTTGCCCCCGGCCTGTTGAAGACATCGGCATCGGCCGGCATTCCCGGGTACGTCGAGTCGTACCTGTACGCCGAGCAGATGATCCCGCGGAAGAAAGCGGTCCAGACCGACGAGGCCGCGCACCTGGCCGCGTTTCTCTTGAGCCCCCGATCCAGCGGCATCAACGCCCAGCGGATCGTCGTCGACGCCGGCATGTCGATCAACTACTTCGACAGCGACTTGATCCAGCGCGCCATGCGGCCATAAAACCGCGACCGGGGATGGATTGACTTCCCATGGCGGTCGTTGTAGAGTTAAGTTAAAGTGGTGTGGGAGTTGCCAATGCACAGAATTCGCGTATATGTCGATACATCTGTATTTGGTGGGACGCATGACGAAAACCAAGACGTTTGATTGCGTCGAGATGAAGCGGCAGGCGCAAGAGAAGCTGATGGCTGAATACCAGGCCCGCAAGGATGAGTTCGATTCCTATTCTGAATTCATCCAGGCCAAATCACAGGCTTCCGCGTGGCAGCGATCCTTTTGGTTGGAGGTGGACCGGGCCAGCCAGAAGTGCGGGTGATTGAAAGCTAATTCCGGGGACACGAACCGATATTGACACACTGTGGAAGATTCGTTCGCACGAGTCACCCGCTAGGCAGCGTCACGTTTGTCGAGCGTCTGGAGCAAGCCGCCGGTCGCGTCCTCCGCCCCCGGAAACCAGGACGACCGGCCAAATTACTCAAACAGCCAAATTAGGTACGTGTCCCCGGAATTCTACGGAATTCGGCCACCCCTCCCGAGAAGGTCTGCGGGACGGGTTCTTACGAATTTCGGGACCATTCGATTGATTTCGGGACCATTCGGTTGCAAGCCCACCCCACGTCGGGTAGACTCAGGTTTGTCGCGGGGATTCAAATCCCTATCAGTAATCCCTATCAGTTAGCATCGTGCGTCAGAAAAGCCTGAGGACAATACGATGACTTGCGATTCGCAAGATTTGATTAGCCTGATCCGTTCGATCCTCAAGAACAGGGGGGCGTACGCCGTGAATGAGGAAGCGACGAAGCAAGGCGTCGTTCTTCCATTGGTCGCTCGCTTGGGCTGGGATCGCGACAACATTCTGGAGGTTGCCCCGGAGTACGCTGTCGGGCGCGGTCGAGTTGATTACTGCTTGAAGCGAGGTGACGACCCGGCTGTATTTCTGGAAGTCAAACGGCTTGACCAGCCGCTCGATGGTCACGAGGAACAGTTGCTTCGATACGCGTTCGAACGAGGCATCACGCTCGCCGCACTCACGGATGGCGTGCGGTGGTGGCTGTATCTCCCCACGCAGCCGAACAGCAGTTGGGCGCAGCGGAGGTTCTTCACAATCAATTTGGAGGAACAGGAACCAGAGGACGTTGCGGCGCACTTTCGAAAGTACCTGGGCAAGCAAGAGGTTCTCAGTGGGTCCGCATTACGTACTGCGCAGGAAGTTCACGCGAGCCACGCGAAGAAGCGAGCAATCCAAGAAGCTATCCCGACCGCCTGGCGCGAACTCTGTGAACAGCCTGATCCCCAGTTGGTCGAACTGTTGTCTGAGAAAGTCGAGGGTCGTTGTGGATACAAACCAGACCCCGAGGGCATAGAAGAATACATCGTGGGAAGGCAAAAACTACAGGTGCCGCTCGCTGGACCTACGCGTGGGCGATCACAGGGGGAAACCGTCTCGCCCGGCAAAGTTGCCGACAACCGACACGATAGAGTCGTGTGGACGCACCGCAAAGCCGTCTCATTCACCTTTCTCGGGGCGCAACATCAAGTGAGCAGATTCAAAGATATTCTGCTCGGCTTGGCAACCCTCTTTTACGAGAAGAATCCTGATCTTTTTTTTGCCCGAGTTGGCCCGCTCAAAAGCAACCGCGGCAAGAGCTATTACACTCGAAATCGGGATAGCCTTCAGGACCCCTGGGAGATAGGACGTAGCGGGATTTGGGCGGAGACGTGTTTGAGCGCGGAGGGCATTCGGGAAAGGTGTCACGAATTGCTAGAGACCTTCGGCCACGGCGCGGATGACCTGCATGTCGAATTGCGGCCGAAGAGCACATAAAGGGAAGAAGAGGGGAAGAAAAGGGGGAAGAAAAGGGGACATCACTGATTGTCGTCCGTCTTTCGTGACCGCCCCGAGCCGCGAAGCGTCGCGGGGTCATGGCAAACTATCATTTCGCACCCAATCCCGCCAATATCAGTGATGTCTTTCTCTCCCCCTACGTGTCGCCCCTGCGGGGCTTGGGCGGATGGGGTGGACGTGTCTTCTTACGCCCCTGGCTAATGACTTTCGCCCCTTCGGGGCTAGGAGGCGGCGATGGAAAGGGAGCGGGCGATGTGGTTGAAAGGCTCTAGGGCCGATTCCGGGGACACGAACCGATATTGGCATACTGGGGAAGATTCAGCAGATTCCCGGCACGGCTGGTGCTTTGTCAAGATTAAAATGATGGGTTGGGTGCCCATGATTGACGGTGTATTACTGCTTTGCAGAAGCAATATGCCTGGAAGATGGCAGCCGGCAGATGTGGCCAATTCTTGATCTTGAAATTCGTGGCCTAAATGGTATATTCGATCATGTTCATCTTGGCTGAAGTGTGCGGTCGTGGGAGTTTTGGCGGCAGGCCGGGGGGCGGGGATATTTGCCAAAACTTATCCCCGGCGCGCCGGGGCGTGAAACACACCAGAGAGTGCCGGCGGGACGCCGGCGTTACATGTCCAACAATTCGAGCGTCTGTAAAGCGTTGCCACGCCGCGAGTTACCGCGTCGCTCGACAGTAGAAAACTCGTCTTGACAGGCGTTTCGGCAAAGGCGGATTGTCGAGGAGCAGTCGCCGTAAGTTGGTGTTAGGCAGTAATTTGCGACCGCACAGAGCGGTCGATGGGAATTGTTGGGCCGGTGAAGCATACGTCCATAAACACCAACAATTCGTAAAACGCCGGGAAAACGCTACTTGTCGGTGAACGTACATCGAACCTGTTTTTGCCTCTCCCCATCGTACGGTAAGCGGTCAGTCAGCGTTTTCCTACGCGGTCCCCAATACACCGGCTTTCTTCTTGTGGGGCCCTGCCAGGGTAGACCTTTTCTCGACCAGGCTGCGCTGCCAGTCGATCCCTAGCATTACGACGTTGATACCGGACCCGATGCCCAGCAGTGCGAGGCGGTCGTTCTTCTTGAGGTGGCCGTTCTCGATGCCCAATGCCGCGGTTATCGGCAGTGCGACCGCGCCGGTGTTGCCGAGCAACTCGAACGTGGAATAATCGACCGCCGGTTCGAGGCCGAAGGCGTCGAGCATTAGCTTGCGGTGTGCGCGGCCCACCTGGTGGCAGAAGGTCTTGTCGATCTCGCCGGCGCTCCAGTCCATGCGGTCGAGGAACTCGGCGAAGGCTTCTTTCGCAACGGCAATCCCTTCGCGCATCAGCGTCTCGCTGTCGGTTTGCATGACCTCCTGCAAGCCTTCGCTTTGGCACAGTTCGTAGCCGTCGCTGTCGGTGCGTGCCACACCGCCAAGCAGCCGGTTGCCGGTGCGGCTCAGCTCACGGTCGCAAAGCACCACCGCCGCACTGCCGGAGCCGATAGTCAGCGACGCGATGGCCGGTTTGATGTCGTTGCGCGAAAGCGAGGTGTCGGCATTGAGCCGCTCGATGGTGGTTTCGACCAGCGAGCGGCTGCTTTCGGTTCCCACCACCACGCCGGCGCGGATCTGGCCCAGCTCGATCATGTTGGCCACCTGGACCATGCCGTTGATCAGGCCAAGGCAGGCGTTTGAGACGTCGTAGACCATGCACTCGCCGGGCAGGCCGAGCCGGTGATGGACACCGCAGGCGGTGGCCGGCTCGAGGAAATCGCGGCAGACGGAGCCGTGGATCAGGGCCCCGACGTGACGCCTGTCGAGTCGGGCAATGCGGATCGCCTTTTCGGCCGTCTCGACGCTTTTCTCACCCGGCAGCATCCCCGCCGGCCAGAACCGGCGCTGGCGGATGCCGCTGATCAACTCCAGCCGACCCTCGGGCAGCCCCAGCCGGGTGTAGAGCGGCTCGAGCGACGTCTCGATCTGCTCCGAGGTGACTACCTCTTCCGGCAGTGTGCAGACGAACGCTTCCAGACAGGCGTTTTGGTACAGCATTGAGGTTTAGGGGTTTAGGCTGTTAGGCTGTTAGGGATGGTGAGTTCACGCCCCTAACAGCCTAACAGCCTAACAGCCTAGTGGTAAAGGCCTTCGCGGAATGTGGAAACCCACGATGCTGGAATTGCTAGCACCACAACATGTTGTGTCATCAAAACTGCTTGCCCCAAAATACCGGAATTACTTGCAAGGTCTTCCGCAGTTTCCTAGACTTCCAGGCGACTTGCATCCCGGTCAACAGTGACACGTCGAAGCTGAAGTTCAAGGAGGAGTATAGGATGGCTTCGAGACCGTTGATTGGGGTAAATGCCGATTACAGATCGGCACGAAAGGATACCCCGGCGTTTGCTTTTCTAGGTGCCGGCTATTTCGATTCGCTTTCCAAGGCCGGTGCAATCCCGATAGTGATTCCGCCGCTGGAGCGCGGAATTGACTTGCGTCGCGTGCTGGACCTGTTCGATGGCGTGGTGCTCTGCGGGGGCGCGGATCTGGATCCCCGCCGTGACGGATTCATGCTCCACCCGTCGGTGCGATTGCTCGACAGCCGGCGCGAGGAGTTCGACCGAAAGCTGGTCCGCATGGTCGCCGACCGCAGAATGCCGGTGTTCGGCATCGGCTGCGGCATGCAATTGTTGAACGTCTCTCAGGGCGGCGATCTCTATTTGCACATTCCCGAGGACCTTCCCCGCGCGCTGCCGCACCTGGACACGACGGATCCCAATCACCGCCATGCCTTGGAGGTGGAGCCGGACTCGTTGATGGAACGGGTGTACGGCGAAAGTGAGATTCGCGTAAACAGCATGCACCACATGGCGATCGATCATCTCGCGCCCGGGTTCGCCGTC
>JAUWHT010000281.1 GCA_030605745.1 Pirellulales bacterium
GAGGGCTATTACGTCGACGGCCAACTGGTCGATGCGGCCGACATCCAGTTCCGCAAGCTGGGCGTCGATGCAAACGTGAAGCGCGGACTGCCGCTGTTCTACCCGGTGCGCAAAAACCTCCGCCGGGCCGAAAAACTGCTGCGCAATATGAGCGTGGTGGCCGAAATCCAGTCGGCCATCGCGCTTATCCGAAAACACGTCGCCGCAACCAGCGCCGGACTCGAACAGTTCGTCCAAGACCAGGCCGACGTGAGCGTGACCAGCCAGAGCACCGGGCGGGTAAGCCACTTCAAGCGCTACGCACCCGGCACGATACTCGATGCGATGGCCGGCACCGAATACGAGTTCCCCGCCGCGGGCATCGACGCGGCCAAGTACGTCGTCGTGCTACAGGCCGAGCTGCGCGCGATCGCCAGCCGGCTGGTAATGCCCGAGTTCATGCTCACCAGCGACGCCTCGAACGCCAACTACTCCTCAACGATGGTTGCCGAGGGCCCGGCGGTAAAGATGTTCCAGCGCCTGCAACACGACATGATCGAAGACGACCTGGAGGTGATGCGCCGCGTAGTAACCGGCGCAGTCGAAACCGGCCGGCTGCCGACCGAAGCACTCACGTCGGTCGACATCCAAGCGACTGCCCCCACACTGGCCGTCCGCGACCGCCTAAAAGACGCCCAGGCCGACCAGATCCTCCTGCGCAACGGCGCCATGTCCACCCAAACCATGTCCACCCGCCACGGCCTGGACCCGGAAAAGGAGCAGCAGTTGATTGCCCAGAAGGCCGAAGCTGACCAATAGCAATTCGGGTCGTGTGCCCACCCATTCGGACAGAGCCCCAGGATTCGGCTATTTGCACCCCCCAAAGTATGTGGAAATCCTATTGAACCGCTCTTGACTTGCCGACATGAAGTAGAGTACTGGAGGATTGTCGCTGTGCACACATGAGGGCATGAGGGCCACCGGCACTTGTCAGCTTGGCGGGCAGTGGGGTAGACTAGGAGTTAGATGGTTTTCATTCTCCACCACTAATAGCGGACTGCGGACGCGATGCTTTCAACGCCCAGGTCGATATTCTTTCAAACGGAACTGGAGTTCTTGCCGATCGATGAGCTAAAGCTCGGCAAGAATATCGGCAGGAAATTGTATGCGAAGATGGCGGAAAGTGACCCGTATGCCTATGATAACGTTAACATCGTGGGCGACACGCTCACTTTATCGACGCTGAAGGGGACCGGACAGTCGGCATGCCAAATTGAGCCGCACTCGATTTGCATCGAGGAACGGAAACCGGAATTCGAGGTTGGCGACTTCGTTTCGATTGTCGCGAATATTCTGAAGGGCCTTCAAAAAATTGATGAAACGTATCCTCCCATCATCGTTCAGCGTTGCAAGATACAGTGTCTATCACAGCCCCATAAGAGTGCAAATTCCCTTGAGTTGCTTGCGGGCAAGGTGGCGCGTGTTCTGGATAAGATCGACCCTTTCGAGCGTTCGCCATCGTTTTTTGGCGTAAGGTTTCGTTTCATGCCCCAAGGATTGTTTGAAGCAGAGGGAAACGAAGAGGGAGAGGCAGCGGCAAGGGAACAAGAACAGAAAAATCAGGGTAGGGAGTTGGCTCAGAAATCAAGGGCAGGTGACAGCTTTGTGATGATGCGTTTTGAAACCTACGCACAGGATTTGTCGATGGTGTGGATGGAGGTTGCAGCAACATATCCCGTGCTGCCCCCGATTGAAGTCGCCAACGGGGCAAGAATAGGCGATAACATAGAACAGACGTATCGCTTCTTGACTGAGAAAGGCAAACGTTTTCTTGAGCAGTTTGACCAAGCGTCGAGTGATAAAGAAAAGGAGTAGAAAATGAAGTGGGCGATTCCAAAGCATGGCGGGATCGAGATTCCTTCAAACCCGTCGCACCGCGACCCGGCGTTTGCTTCGGATTTTAACTCATCTCTTCCGGAGCAAGACTCCGCTGGAATCTGTGTCCTGCCAATTCAGCAGATCACCACCAACCAGGCGGACTTAGATATTCAGGAAGGGCGTCTCCACACTTTCGATTCGGTCAGAGAGATGCTCGACAGCCTCGATGACTAAGGGCAGTGTTGGCTAGGAAACCAGCCCTTGAAGTTTACCTACACGACACTGTTTCAACGGTCATTGCGGAAGCTGAGAAACCTGGATGACCGGAAGCGCATAAAGCGATCGATTGAGTGCCTCTGCGCACAGCCGTATTATCCGTTTCCGAAGGGCCTTTCGGTGCACCTCCTTCGTGGTGTAACCGGGACCTCACAAAGGCACGGCGAACGAGCACCCGTAGTATGGGAAATGCACGCGAGTGCTGAACTGTTGGTGACCTTTCAGTACTCGAAGGATGAGATCATCTTTCGCAACTGTGGCCATCACGACGCTGTTCTTCGCAGCCCCTAACCCCTCAAGCGAAGAGCCGTGACAATTGAAAAGACAGATCGCCAAGGTTACCTCTTCAACTGCGGCGCTGGTGTTGAACCTGTGCTAATCAGCGCCTGTTTGCTGGGAATCCCGTGTCGCTGGCATGGACGCAGGGCGAAGAAGCGGGGGAAACTGATCGAGCGGCTGAAGAAGAAGTATGTGCTCGTTCCCGTCTGCCCGGAACAACTGGGAGGAATGCCGACACCGAGAACGGGCGAAATGCTCCACGGCACTGGTGCCCAGGTCCTTGACGAAGGCTTGCGCATTACGGTTCCTGAAACCGGAGAGGACGTGACGGAATTTCACGTCAATGGTGCGAAATACACGTTGGAGATCGCGCAGATCGTCGGTGCACGCCGCGCCTATTTGAAGGGAGGCAGCCCCTCGTGCGATCGGGACGCAGTCACAGGCGAAGTGCTCCGCCGGGGCGACATGTGTGTTATCCGAGTTCCGTAAATCAGGTGGCCAAAAATAGGGCTTGAAAACTTGGCCAAAATGTAGTATACATACGTCCACCATGACGCACGTTAAATCACCGGGCAACGTGAAGAAAGTGACCCAGCTTGAGTCGGCGGTGGCGGAAATGCTGGCCGAGGTGCTTCGCCGCGGGTTCTTCGGCACCGCTGCTGTTGAACTGAGTATCCAGGACGGAACGATTCAGCACATTCGACGTAGAATGGAACGGATCGAAAAGTAAGTTGTGATGGGAGCGCGGCCGTCCCGGCCGCATTGTGCGGGCAGGATGCCCGCGCTCCAGTAATCTAATTGGTATCCAAAAGAGCCCGTCTTCGGACGGGTATCTTTAAGAGCCCGCCATGAACTGCCAAGGTTCATGGCGGGCTTTTTTTGTCCACACAATTGGAAAGGAAACGCGATGACCGAAATGCTCCAGGAGTTCTTCGACTCGCGCGGCGTGCAGATGCGCGTCGATCGAGAGGCGGGTGTGATCCGAGGCGTAAAGATCCTGGGACTGAAGTCTCGGAACGGACGAACCTACCTGCCTGAGGCGCTTTCCCAGGCCGTGCGACTCTACGAAGACGCTAAAGTCAACGTCAACCACCCCAAGGGTAATCCCACCGGGCCGCGCGACTACCAGGACCGCATCGGCGTGATCCGCAACGTTGCCGTGCGGGCCGGCGAGGGCCTGTTTGCCGATTTTCATTTCAATCCCAAGCACGGCCTGGCGGAACAACTCGCCTGGGACGCGGAGCACGCACCTGAAAACGTGGGCTTCTCGCACAATGTGCAGGCCCGGACCGCCCAACGTGGCGACAAGCTGGTGGTCGAGGCGATCACCCGGGTACAGAGCGTCGATCTGGTTGCCGACCCGGCCACTACCCGGGGACTATTTGAATCCGGCACCACCGGGGATGAACCGGCGCGGCCGAGTTTTTCCCTGGCCGACCTGAAACGGGACTACCCCGAACTGGTCGAGGAGTTGTGTCGGGAACAGACGGCTGAGCTGGACAAGCTGCGGGCCGAAGTCAACCGGCTGGAAGCGTTGGAAGCGGTCCACCAGAAGCGGCTGGTCGTCCGGCGGCTGCTCGGCGAGTTCAACCTGCCGGACCCCGACGCGGCCGACCCGCAGGCCAGGTCGATCACCAGCGATCGCTTTATCGAGTCGCTGCTGGCCGCCCCAAACGAGCAGGCGATGCGCGAGTTGGTCGAGGAGCGGGCCGCGTTGGTCCGAAGCCTCGGCGGCGCCGAAGGAGTGCGAGCTGCGACCGAGGGCAAGCCGCGCTCGCGCGAGGCACACCTCCTGGGCACTCCCGGCCGGCTCGATACCAAGACGTTTGTGGAAGCAATTACGTGAAAAGAAAAAAGGGTAGTGCCTCACGATGTTGGCAAGGATTTCTTGGGTTTATAGCGGTCTAATACTGATGTTAGAACATTTTCTCGTTGTTCGGCCCAGTCCTCTCGCTGCAGGTCGCTGACATGAGCCGGATACTGGATGTACGCCAG
>JAUWHT010000050.1 GCA_030605745.1 Pirellulales bacterium
TTGCCCAGCGCGTCCAGGGCGTCGGTCCGCTCGCGAACGATCGGGTCCAGGCCGGCCATCTCGGCGTTGCCGCCCGCGTTGTCGGCGATCGGCCCGTATGCGTCGGTGGCCAGCGTGATACCCAGCGTGCTGAGCATCCCCACCGCGGCGATCCCCACCCCGTACAGACCTATGGCGAACCACTGCACGTCGGTGAAGTTCCCCTGGGCGGCAAAGCCGAACGCTGCCAGCGTGGCCGCCCCCACGGTGATCACCGGGAACCAAACGCTCTTCATGCCGCCGGCGATCCCAGCGATGATTAGCGTGGCCGGACCGGTCAATGTCTGGTCGGCCAGGCTCCTGGTGGGCTTGAACTCGTCGCTGGTCGAATACTCGGTCCACTTGCCGATCAGCCAGCCGGCCAGCAGGCCCACGATCACGCTGGCCGAGACTCCCATGAAGTCGGGCAGCAGAACCCAGGTCAGCGCCACGGCCGCGACGATGATTAGCACCGTTGAAAAGTTCACCCCGCGGGCGAGCGCCTTAAGCAGCGCCTTCTGCGAGGCATCTTCTTCGGTGCGAACCATGTAGATGCCGAATATCGACAGTGCGATCCCTACGCCGGCCATGGCCATCGGCAGGAACAGCGCGCGGAGTTGCATGTCTATAATGGTAGAGCCGTCGGGCACCAGCACTCCGCTGGCGAATGCGGCAACGCCCAGTGCCGCGGTGGCCAGGATCGAGCCGCAGTACGATTCGTACAGGTCGGCGCCCATGCCGGCCACGTCGCCCACGTTATCGCCCACGTTGTCGGCGATGGTGGCAGGGTTGCGCTTGTCGTCTTCGGGTATCCCGGCCTCGACCTTGCCCACCAGGTCGGCGCCCACGTCGGCCGCCTTGGTGAAGATGCCCCCGCCGACCCGGGCGAACAGCGCCTGGCTGCTGGCGCCCATGCCGAAGCAAAGCATGGTGACCGTGATATCGACCAGGCCGATCGGCTCGTAGCCCAGCGCCGGCACCAGCCAAAAGAGGATGGCGAACCACATGGTGATGTCGAGCAGTCCCAGTCCGACGACTGTCAGGCCCATCACGGCCCCGCTGCGGAAGGCGACTTGCAGGCCCTGGTTGAGCGATTTCTGGGCGCCGGCAGCGGTGCGGCTGCCAGCCCAGGTGGCCGTCTTCATGCCGAACCAACCGGCCAGGCCCGAGAAGAATCCGCCCGTTAGAAACGCAAACGGCACCCAACGGCTCTGCACTTCCAGGCCGAACGCAGCATACGACAGCAGGCCGGCAATTACCACGAAGAACAGGAAGACGATCTTGTACTGCTGCCACAGGTACACATTTGCGCCGGTGCGGACGTGCTCGGCAATCTCGATCATCTCTGCATTGCCTTCGTCGGCAGCCATCATCGACTTGAAGAACCGCCAGGCAAACACCAACGCGGCAATCGACGCAACGAACGCGATCGCCCAAAAAATGACGAACAACTCCATGGTTCATCTTTCTCCCATTTCAAGGAACCGCTTAGCACTTCAGCGGAGTGAAGTTTTCACGTGATTCTCGTAGTTGCAATAGTTTGTGGAAAAACTGGCTGAAACGTTACAGAACCGCAAAAACCACAAGCAGGGCAGTCTACGAATCAGTTCTCGGCCTGTCAACCATAGCGTGCGGGCGACCCGTTTAGCCGCCGGGCTTGCCCGGCGCGTTAGTATTCGAGCCCATTGATCACCAAATAAAGCGCCGGGCAAGCCCGGCGGCTAAACTGCCCCCCAATACTACTAGTCTCCCCGTCAGGCCCTCAATTCGCGTTTTCTGCTTGGCTTTCTTGCCAGAGGCAATTACGCTGTATAGAGTAGAGATAGTGGGGCGCGGCCCGACGCCGCATACGAACCAGAACAACCTTCTCGGAGGATATTGATCATGATCGTTGGTTTGCGAAGTTGGCGGTCGCCGGGGCTCGGTCTGACCGTTGCGCTGTTGTTGTTGCCTGGGCTGGTTCTGGCAGCCGATCGACGCGGCAAGGTGCACAAGCCGGGACAATTCAGTCCCCAGCACCAGACGGTCGAGATGTTCACCGCGATCGACAAGGGCCAGATCGACGTGAAGCTGATCCCGAAGAACTCGACACTGTGCCGGGTGATAATCGAAAACAAGACCGACCGGCCGCTTTCGGTGAAGCTACCCGAGGCATTCGCCGGCGTGCCAGTATTAGCCCAGGTCGGCGTCGGCGTCGGCGGTGGTGTGGGCGGCAGAGCCGGTGGCACGCAGCAGGGATTCGGTGGCGGCATGGGCATGGGTGGCATGGGCGGTATGGGCGGCGGCATGGGCGGCATGGGCGGCATGGGCGGTGGATTCTTCAGCATCCCGCCCGAAAAGGTCGGTAAGCTCAAAGTTACCACCGTTTGCCTCGAACACGGCAAAGACGAACCACGTCCGGCCATGAAGTACCAAATCAAACCCATCGAAACCTTCACCGACAAAACCGAGGTCCATGAACTCTGCCGCATGCTCGGCACCGGACGGATCAGCCAGCGGGCCGCTCAGGCAGCCGCTTGGCATCTGAACTGCACCATGAGTTGGCAGCAATTGGCCGCCAAGCAACTGAAATTCGCCAACGGTGCCAGCCAACCCTACTTCTCCCCGCAAGAAATCCGGGCCGGCATGCAAATCGCCGCCACGGCAGCCAAGCTGGCCAAGCAACGGCAGCCGGTAGGCAGTAGGCGGTGAGGGCGGTGGAGTCTCTCGGAAGAACGTGTCGAGTATAATTGCATGGCTTCAACCACTTGCCCGCCGCGTATTGGGCTCGCCATGCCTGAAACCGACCAGCCCACTGACAACTCTGACAACTCGCAAGCGGCCGAGAAGGTCCGCTCGTTTCCGCCCACGCCCGGGGTATACCTGATGAAGGATGCCGCGGGGCGGGTGATATACGTGGGCAAGGCGAAGAACCTGCGGAGCCGGGCCGGAAGCTACTTTCTCAACGCGGCCGCCGAAGACCCGCGGACCGCCCCGCTGGTCCGGGAAATCCGCGATGTCGATTACCTCGACGCCGAAAGCGAAATCGACGCACTGTTGGTCGAGGCCCGGCTGATCAAAGACATCCTGCCCAAGTACAACAAGGAACTCCGCGACGACAAGACGTTCCCCTACCTGGAGATCCATACCCGCGAGGACTTCCCCCGGGTCGGCTTCACCCGGGAGCCGAAAGGGCGAGGGACAAAGCTCTACGGGCCGTTCGGCAGTCCCCGGGCGTTGCGCGGGGCGATCGGGGTGTTGCAGAAGATTTTCAAGTTCCGCACCTGCTCGTTGGACATCTCGGAAGACGACCAGCGCTGGCAATGGTTCCGTCCCTGCCTGCTGGCCTCGATCGACCAGTGCTCCGCGCCGTGCAACCTGCGGATATCGAAGCAGGATTACCGCAAGGGCATCCGGCGGTTGCAGGCGTTCTTGGAAGGCAAGAAGAAATCGTTGCTGGGCGAAATGCAGCAGGACATGGAGATCGCGGCCAAAGAGCTTCACTTCGAGGAGGCCGCACGGCTGCGGGATGAAATCCAGATGCTCGAGTCGCTCGACCAACGGGGCGAGCTAGATACCCACGTCCAGCCCGAGGTATTTCCGATCGATCCCCAAAAAGGCCTGGCCGGGCTGCAAAGGGTGCTGCACTTGAGAGAGCAGCCGCGGACGATCGAGGGCATCGACATCGCGCATACCGGCGGCAGCCAGACGGTGGCCAGCGTGGTGCAGTTCATCGACGGGCTGCCGTTTAAGCCGGGCTACCGGCGGCTGCGAATCCGCACGGTCGAGGGGATCGACGATACCGGGTGCATCCACGAGGCGGTTTCACGGCGGTTCGGACGGCTGCGTGAACAGGGCGAGACGTTTCCCGATATCCTCTTGATCGATGGCGGCAAGGGCCAACTGGCTGCCGCGCTGTCTGCACTGTCTGCACTGGAAGTCGAGCCGCCGATGGTCGTTGCGCTGGCCAAGCACGAGGAGTTGGTATTCGTCGCCGGCTTCGACGAGCCGCTTCGCCTGAGCCGCCGCTCGTACGCGCTGCGTCTGTTGCAATACGTCCGCGACGAGGCCCATCGGTTCGCCCAGCACTACCACCATATCCTGCGGCGCAAATCGACCCTGGGCGAGTGAGGCAGGATTTTTTCTGTAGCGTGCGAGATCGGCAATAGCCGGGGGACAACGTCCCGCGGGCGCGCCCCG
>JAUWHT010000117.1 GCA_030605745.1 Pirellulales bacterium
GGCTCCACAGCGCAAGTTTACCTATTTTAACATTTATCGGATTTTCAACCTTTTTTTCGCCCCGGCCGCCCAGTTCCCAACTGCCATCGTCTTAGCAGAAAAAACAACCTGCGGAAAATCGGGCTTGCCCGGCGCGTTTGCATTCGAGCATATTGACACCCAGCAACGCGCCTGTACAAATTGGTGGCACGCCCTGAGGAACGGCGTGGCAAGGTGCCCCAAACACGCCCTTCGCTGCGCTCAGGGACGTGCCACCCTTGGTGGAATTCGTACAAGTTATTTGTGCGCGGGTCCTAACGGCGCAACGGTGCTTCGGCCGCGGTAACGCTGGTTGGTATCGTGTGCGAGTCGTCTTTCACGCTGACCTTCAGCGCGGCGACGCCCATCAGCGCGCACAGCGCCGAGGTGATCCAGAAGCGGACCACGATCTTGCTCTCGCCCCAACCTTTCAATTGGAAATGGTGATGCAGCGGGGCGCACAAAAATATCCGCCGCCGGCGCCACTTGTAGTAGCCCACCTGGAGGATCACGCTTAGCGCCTCGACGACGAACACACCGCCGACGATCACCAGCAGCAACTCTTGCCGGCAGGCCACGGCCAGCAGCCCCAACAGCCCGCCCAAGGGCAGTGCGCCGGTGTCGCCCATGAAGACGGCCGCAGGGTGACAGTTGAACCAGAGGAAGCCCAGCACACCGCCGATCATGCCGCCAGCCAGCACGGTCAATTCGCCGCAGCCGGGAATCCGCGGGATATCCAGATACGCGGCCAGTTCGGCGTGGCCGCTGGCGTAAGTTACTACGGTCATCGCGGCGGTGGCAAAGATCAGGCATCCGCCGGCCAGGCCGTCCAGGCCGTCGGTCAGGTTCACCGCGTTGGAGGCCCCCACAATCACGATCACTGCCAGTGGGATGAACCAGAGTCCTAGTGGAAGGTCGCCGCCGAAAAGCGGCAGCCGCACGAGCAGCCCGTCGGGCAGCACGGCATGGTGCTGATAAAGCAGCACGGCAACGACGGTCGCCAGCACCAGTTGTCCGGCCAGTTTGCTTCGCCGCGAGATCCCGTTTCCGCTGCCGTAGAGCTTGATCAGGTCATCGACGGCCCCGATCAGTGCAAGCCCGCCGGCCAGCAGCAGTGCAAGCTGCAGGTAGCGATTGCCCAGGTCGCCAAAGGCCACCACAGCGGCGATCAATCCGGCGACGATGAACAGCCCGCCCATGGTCGGCGTAGACTGCTTGTCCCGGTGCAGCCGCTTCAGTTGCGGCGAATCGCTCTTGATCGGCTCGCGGAAGCGGCCTCCCAGCCATGCGATCATCCGCGGGCCGAGCAGCACGGCCAGCAGGAAGCTCAGCATCGCCGCCAGCGACGCGCGGAATGTGATCTTCCCCAACGCCGCCAGCGAAGCGTCGGGCCAGGCAACAGTCAGACGGTCAAGCAACCAGAGAAGCATGGGGAAGGGATTGGGGATTGGGGATTGGGGATTGGAATACAGGCACAATTCAACAACCCGTGACGCTACCCAATCCCCAATCCCCAATCCCCAATCCCTAATTGCATCCCTGAGCGGCCGGGGACGGCGCGTGTGCGCCGCCCCGGCGCTCAGTCTCAAGCTCCACCGCGAAGCACTCGCCGAAGCGGTCGACCCAGTTACCGCAGTTTCCGGCGAGATTGTTGCTCCTACCCAAGGAGGGAAGGGTAGCGTCAGGTTCCCGCAAACCGACGCAATCGGTGGAGCCAGCGATTAGGGGTTGGGGATTAGGGATTGGGGATTAGGGATTGGGGATTGGGGATTGGAACTCGACTCCAATCCCCAATCCCTTTGTTAATTCCTTTCTTCTATCTATGCACTACGACGCTGCGGATACTTCTGCAACGCCTCGATAACACGTTCCATGGCCATCAGCCGCGAGCCTTTGACTAGCACGATGTCGCCGGGCAGGATTGCCTGGCCGAGGTGAGGCATTGCGTCTTCGACCTTCCGGCAAGGGATTGCCCGGGCGCGCGGCATTCCGGCGGAGCGTGCCCCGGCTACCACGTGTCGGGCGAACCGACCGCAGGCAATCAACAACTCGCTGCGGCCGAGCGCGACGATCTGGCGGCCCAACTGCCAGTGCAGCGCGGCCGACTGCCGGCCCAACTCGGCCATCTCACCGCAGACGACAATCCGGCGTCCTTCCGCGTCGAAGTCGCGCAGCAGTTCCAGGGCCGCCCGCATCGCCGTGGGATTGGAGTTATACGTATCGTTAATAATGGTCGCCCCGCGGATCTGGAATACTTCGCACCGCATGGGCACCAGACGAAAGTCCCCTAGCGCCAAGGCCATTTCGTCGAAGTCGAGGCCCATCGTCCGGCCTACCGCCACCGCCAGCAGCGCGGCCCTCAGGTGATGGCGTCCCCAAACCGGCACGCAGAACTTGCAATCGGCCACCTGGAAGCTCAACTGTCCATGGTCGCTGCGCACGTCGGTCGCCCGGAGGTCACACTCTTCGCCGGTTCCCACCCAGGTGATCTCGGCGGCCGAGCGGGCGGCAAGTGTACGAAGCCACGGGTCGTCGCCCAGCACGGCGCGGCCGTCGGGCGGCAGTGCGCCCAGCAACTCGGCCTTGGCCTCGGCGACTCCGCGCCGGGTGCCGAACCCGCCCAGGTGCGCGTCGCCCACCTGGGTGATCACGCCGACCTTTGGCGCGCACAACTCGGCCAGCGCGGCAATTTCGCCCTTGCGGCTGGCGCCCAACTCCAACACCGCGTAATCGTGGTGCGGCTCGATAGCCGACATGCTCAAGGGCACGCCAAGCTGGTTGTTGAAATTGCCCGGACTGGCCGTCCCCGCCAGTCGGGTTCCAAGGACGGTGTGGATCATCTGCCGGGCGGTCGTCTTGCCGACGCTTCCGGTCACGGCGATCATGGTCCCGGTGAAATGTCGCCGCTTCCACTGGGCCCAGCGGCCGAGCGCCTGCTGGGTACCGTCCACTCGGACAGCCCAGCGGCCGGCGGGCACGTGAACCTCTCTTTGCACGACCGTCCCGACAGCTCCCCGGTTGAAGGCCTCACCGGCGAAGTCGACCCCATCGTGGTTCGGACCCCGCAGCGCCCAGAAAACCTCGCCCAACTCGAGGCGGCGGCTATCGGTCACGATCGGACCCAGCCGTATCGCCGCTGCACTTTCCGGCAACAACCGGCCACCGATCGCGTTGTTCAACTCACCAACGGTGCTCATGGATCAGGGATCAGGGATTGGGGATTGGGAGTTTAGCCCCGGTGCACAAATAACTTGTACGAATTCCACCAAGAGTAGCACGTCCCTGAGCGCAGCGAAGGGCGTGTTTGGGGCACCTTGCCACGCCCTTCGTTCCTCAGGGCGTGCCACCAATTTGTACAGCTTATTTCTGCGCGGGTCCTAAACATCTAAGCTTCGTAGAGCCACTCTCTGGCGATTTCGCAGTCGCTAAACGGGATTCGATCCTCTCCGATGATTTGATGGTTTTCGTGTCCTTTTCCGGCGATCAGCAGGCAATCGCCCGGCCGTGCAACGCCCAGCGCCCGGCAGATGGCCTCGGCCCGATCCTCGACCACTTCCGCAGCTTGACGACGGCGGAAGCCTGCCAGCAGATCGGCAATGATCGTTTGCGGGTCTTCAGTTCGTGGATTGTCGCTGGTGACAACGGCCAGATCAGCGGCCGCTTCGACGGCCCGGGCCATCAGCGGCCGCTTCTGCCGGTCGCGATCGCCGCCGGCGCCGAACACACAGATCAGCCGCCCGTGGGTGACTTCACGCAGGGCCTTCAGACTGGCGGCCAGGGCGTCGGGCGTGTGGGCGTAGTCGACAAACACGCCGAACGGCTGTCCACACTCGATCCGCTCGAGTCGCCCGGGCACTTGTCCGGCCGCCTCCAAGCCGCGCACCACCGTCGGCAGATCGATCTCGTAGGTCAACCCCACGGCCGCCGCAATCAGACAGTTGTAAACGTGGTGGGTGCCGATCATCCGGGTCCGTACCGGCACCGTTTCGCTGCCGGCTGTGAGTAGAAAGGTCTGCTCGCTCAGGTGTTGTTCGATCGGGGTGGCCATGATCTCGGCGGCCGAGTGGATTCCGACCGTCAACACCGGCCCGTCGATCCGGCGCAGATAACCGGCCGAGGTCGGATCGTCGGCGTTAATTACCGCAAAACCCTCGGCCGGCAGGTGATCGAACAATTTCGACTTCGTCAACTGGTACTCGTGTATCGTCTGGTGGTAATCGAGGTGATCGCGGCTGACGTTGGTTATGCACGCGGCATCGAAGCGTATCCCGGCCACCCGGGCCTGGTCCAGTGCGTGGCTGGAGACCTCGATGACCGCATGTGAGCAGCCGTTTTCGACCATGCGTGCCAGCCAGGTTGCCAGTTCCCCGGCGGGCGGCGTGGTCAGCGTGGCATCTTCGATCTCCCGGCCGTCGAGATAGCCTAGAGTGCCCAGCAACCCGACCTGCTGCCCGGCGGCTGTCAACACGCCGGCTATCAGGCAGCTTGTGGTCGTCTTGCCGTTGGTGCCGGTCACGCCGGTCACCTTCAGTTCGTGGCTGGGGTTCCCGGCCAGGGTCTGGCAGATGCGCGCGTAGGCATCTCGGGCGTCGGGGACGATGCAGCTTGGCAGTGTCGTGTCGGAGACCGGGCGCTGGCTGAGCACCGCCGAGCAGCCCCGGGCGGTGGCCTGGGCAGCAAAATCGCGGCCGTCGCGGCGGCTTCCGGGCAAGGCCGCAAACAGATCGCCCGGCTCCACTCGCCGCGAGTCGCACGTGCAGCCGCTTACGCAGATGTCGTCGGTGCCGAGGAACTCGGCTCGCGGCAGCAACTTGCGTAAGCTGACCAGATGTCCCAGATCGTGACAGACTTGCATAGCCCAAGGCCTCCATGCCCAAAGGCGGCCGGATTGTCCGGATTTCGGCCCACCTGTCAAGGGCAAAGCGGAAAGCCGAAAGCGGAAAGCCGACTCCGCTTTCGGCTTTCCGCTTTCGGCTTCGCTTGCACTGGACAAACGCCTGCCAATCGGGGAATATGCCACCATGCGCCACGAAGACTTCGACATTGACAGCTTGGCTGCCTACCTGCACCTTACCCCCCAACAGGTGACCAGACTGGCCGACCGAGGCAAGCTGCCGGGCCGGAAGGTCGCCAGCCGCTGGCGGTTCGCTCGGGCCGAAATCCACCACTGGCTGGAGCGGCGGATCGGACTGTCCGACGAAGATGAGTTGCTCGAGGTCGAAGACGTGCTGCAAGGCCCGATAGGAACCAAGCAGCAGGAGGAAATCTCCGTCGCCGAATTGCTGCCCATCGAAGCCATCGCCGTGCCGCTTAAGGCGCGAACGCGAAACTCGGTGATTACCCGAATGGTCAAACTTGCCGCCCAGACTGGCCTACTGTGGGACCCGAAAAAGATGGCCGAGGCCGTCCGAGCGCGCGAGGATATGCACCCGACGGCCCTGGAAAACGGCGTGGCCTTGATGCACCCCCGCCGGCCGATGGCGCGGATCCTCAGCCGGCCGTTTCTGGCCCTCGGATGCACCGTTACCGGCATCCCGTTCGGCGGCGCCCTGATGACCGACGTGTTTTTCCTCGTCTGTTCGGTGGAGGACCGCGGCCACTTGCGGGTGCTGGCCCGGCTCAGCCGGGTGCTTACTGTACCAGGCTTCGTCGATGCGCTCCGCGCCGCACCGGACGCCAAGGCAGCACACCAATTGATTGTCGACGCCGAGAGAAAACTATAGCGAAGGGATTAGGGATTGGGGATTGGGGATTAGAGTTAAGTTCCAATCCCTAATCCCCAATCCCTTATGGAAAATGTCCGATATCTCCATCTTGCTGGTGGGCGACACCGATCGGTCGGAGTTTCGCCAGGCCCGGGCTTCGCTTGACGCATTGGGCCGTGTCAGCAGTGTGCCGGATGCCGAGTCGGCGGCGGCCGCCTTGGCCGCCGGAGAAGTCGGGCCGGAACTGATCGTCGTCGCCCAGGCCTTTCCCAACCAGTTCTCCGAAGAGGCGATCGACCGCCTGCGGCGGCTGGCGCCGCTGGGCCGGGTACTGGGGCTGATGGGGAGTTGGTGCGAAGGGGAGATGCGAACCGGCAAGCCGTGGCCGGCGGCCATCCGCATCTACTGGCACCAATGGCTGCCGCGGTGCAATCGAGAACTCCGCCGTATGCGCCGCGGCGAGTGCTCCGCCTGGGGACTGCCCATCACGGCCACCGAAGAGGAACGGCTGCTGTTGGTAGCCGACGAACCACCCCCGAAACGACAAGGTCTGGTCGCCATCCACGCGCGGCCGTTCGAGATGGAGGACTGGCTTTCGGCCGCCTGCCGCAGCCGCGGCCTGGCGACCGTCTGGCTGCGGCCGCCGCATCCGGCCCGGGTCGAAGGCGCCACGGCAGCCATCTTCGACGGTTCCGATCTGCGCGGCGGGGAACTCGAAGAGCTGAAACACCTCTGCGGCACGCTCCGCCCGGCGCCCGTCATAGCGCTTCTGGACTTCCCCCGCATCGAAGACTACCACCGCGCGCTTAACGCCGGCGCCGCAGTAGTAGTCTCCAAGCCGCTGCATGTAGACGACCTGTTCTGGCAGTTAGATCGGGTGTTGAGGACCTAATGCTACTAATCGAAGTGTTCCTCGGTAAGCCCAAACTTGCGGACAATGGCGGCCAAGTGGGGTGCCCAGACGTCGGAACTTGGCCCGCGGCAGCATTCATGCTGAAGGCAGTAGATGCTAATCGTTCCGTCCTCGTTTTCCAGAGTGAGCCTCGCCTCGCCGCTTCTCCGTTTCCGTGCAACGTGCACTCCCTTCCTCTTCAGGACTTTATGCAACTTCTTCCAACTCGTTGTTCGTGGGATGCTCACGGGGCAGCTAGTTCAACCTGCGTTGAAAGGTTCTTGCAACGCCCGCCGTACGGTTCGCCTACCCGCTGCCGTGGGCGCTGACCGCGCAAACGCATCTGTGCGATCTCGACGATTTCCTTCGGCAACGGCCTGGCGTACTTTGCCCGCTGGCGAACCTCATCCGGAGCGCGAGAAAACAGATTGATTCTGGCATCCTTCGAGGCGGCTTCGAGCAGAGATTGCATCGCCCTGTACAAAGCAATGTAGGCATCTAGTGCGCACTTGCCCATGCCAACCTGGTCGGTATTCAACGAATGCGCAACCCACATCCCTTTTTCATCGTCGCTCAGGTAGAGGAGCCAAACATCAACAAAATGCTTTGGCAATCTGGCCATATTCTCTCTCCATTGCCCGTCACACACACTTCATTCGTACCATTCGTATTATACCATACAAGCCCGACGTGGCAATGGATTCTCCAAACGCGCTGAGCAAGCTCGGCGGCTAAACGTCGATATCGTACTCCTCCGCTTCTGTGCGGAGGATCTCTCGCTTCCAGCCCTCTTCGTGGACCGGCCAGCCTTGGATGGCGCGCAGGCCCTCGTAGGTTTGCTGCGGACGATTGCGGTCGTGGACCCACTGCCAACAGTGCATCTCGACCGAGGAGGGCGGCGGCACCCGGCCGGGAAGATTGCTGCGGCGGAAGTGGACCTCGCCCTGGTCGAAGATGCTGATAATTACCGGCGGCCGGCACTCCAGCATCCGCCGCGCGATCAGCTCATGGCTGGCAGTTGCGTAACGGGCCTTCAACTCGAGCAGGTCCCAACGGCAGCCCGAACCGTCGGCCGCAAACCACGCGCCCGGCACCAGCAGCCGACCAGCCAGGTGATTGGCCACGACTTCCCGGGCACCCGGCACCGTCTCGCGAGGATCGACCCCCAGCAGGGCGAACATCCGATGGGCCGCGTGCTCGCCGATCTCGTGGGCCACCGCCCAGTGCCTCCGCTCCGGGCGGGGATCGCTGCGCAGCAGGATCGTCGCTCGATGGCCGCCCAGACGAACGTACCGCGCCCGGCCCGACTGCCGATTATCCGTCACCACGCTAATCTCCAACGCCCCGGCAAGCTGAAATGCATCGACCGGTGGCCGTTCCACACCCGCCTCGGCCAGGACCTCCATGGCCACCGTGTCCAGTCCGGCGGACAGTTCTTCTCGGGCGAATTCGGCAAGCATACTGCACCTGTTGTTGCGAAACCGTAAGCGACACGGGATGGACGTGTACTAATGTACACTATACCACATTGCTTGCAAGCCGGCAACCCAGCAAATCGTGCCACTTACGAATCCGGCCGGAATGGGGTACGATTGGGCCAAAGAATGCCAACGCGCCGGGCAAGCCCGGCGGCTAAACACTCAGTTGGGGTAACAGTTCAACTGCCACCCCAACTGGGGGATGCGGAAGCCGACATGACCACCAATAACGACGAAACCAACCGCCCCTTGGCCACCATCTTCAACTTGCCCAACCAGTTGACTGCCTTGCGGCTGATTTTGTCGGTGGTTTTGTTCTGCTTTATTGTCTGGGAATACTACCTCACCAGCATGGTGTTGTTTATCATCGCCGCGAGCACCGATTGGCTGGACGGCTACTACGCCCGAAAGTATGGGCAGGTCACCACCCTGGGGCGAATTCTCGATCCGTTCGCCGACAAGGTGATCGTCTGCGGGACACTGATCTTCCTGGTGGCGGTGCCCGAGATGGCGGAAGTCACCCTCGGCTTGCGGCCCTGGATGGTGGTGGTCGTGGTGGGCCGTGAACTGCTGGTTACTGCGCTGCGAGCTTTTATCGAGGATCGGGGCTCGGACTTCTCGGCCAAGACGTCGGGCAAGCTGAAGATGGTGCTACAGTGTATCGCTGCCGCAACGTGCCTGTACTACCTGTCTTACGCCCATCCGATTGCCAACGCCCCAACCTGGTGCTGCCTGCTGCTGGTCGCATCGGTCTGGTCGGCCGTGATATTGACCGTGTATTCCGGCGCAGAATACCTCGTTGCCGCGGTGAAGCTGTTGCGGAAGTGAAGATGAACTGTTTAGCGGCCGGGCGTGCCCCGGGCGTTGGGACAGCCCGGAGAATACACCAGAACACCAACCCCCCGGGCACACCC
>JAUWHT010000158.1 GCA_030605745.1 Pirellulales bacterium
CGACCTCACGGTCGCCGCCGCATAGCTCGGGGCCGGGATGGTTCGCTAGACCTTTCCCGTACGACTCTTTCATTCGCGACTCCATGCCGGTTTATCCCGGCGCTTTCTCTGACCCCAAAACTCCCCCCTCCCAAAACTCCCCCAAAACTCCCCAAAACTCCCTCTAACGACTAACGAGGCTCTGACGCCAAAATGCCCCCTTGATCCGGTTTCGGACTTGTGTGAGAATAAGGCTGATTGCTTATGGGTAGTAGGATAATGCAGAAGCGCGTTTACATCGAGACGACCATACCAAGCTTCTACTATACATCGAGTGCGGACACCGAGTCCATCGCTCGGATGAACTGGACCCGCCAGTGGTGGCAAGAATATGCCAGCCAATTCAGGCTTGTCTCCAGCCCCGTGGTCATCGCCGAGTTGCGTCGAGGGACGGGTGAGAAGAAGGAATCGCGAATCGCGCTGCTCAAGGATAATGAACTATATCCGTCACGAAATCTCGTTGGAATGTGGGCACGATGTCCACAGCCTGGTTAGGTACTAGTCCTGGCCCGGTAGGGCAGACCATCGCTGATCGGGCCGTCACAGTAAGGGCACCTAGGAAGATGATCCACAGGCAACGGATAGCGGCAGTGTTGGCCGTGTTGGGTTGGCTTGTGGCCGGGGCGGCCTCGGCTCCTGCTGAGGAACACGTCCTGACTGCGCATCGCGATGAGTTGCTTTTTCAGCACGTGGTCGATGAATACCAGGCCCGGCCGGTCACCTTCGCCGCACTGGCAAAGCAGTTCCTGCTCTGCGAATGGACGCTCGGCAACGGCAAAGTGCTGGCGTACGGCAACCAGATCGACCTCTCACCGGACTCGCCGCACCGCGCTAACGCTATCCGCTTCGTGCACAACGTGATCCGCCACCTCACCGCCGGCAAGGAGAGCCCCGCCGTGGCTGTCGTGGCGCCTTTCGGCACGCTCAAACACCGTTTCGCGGAAGCCGAACCCGTGCCGCACTCGCTGCTGACCGACGACCCGGGCAAGGTCTGCCTGGACCTGTGGGGGTGGTATACGACGACTCGTTATCAGCGCTTGAATCAGCGCATCGTGACGCCGGACTACATCAAGAAGCGGGCGATCGACGAGAGCTATAAGTGGGGCGCAAACCTTGTGGAACTCTGCTATTATGGCGGCTACCATTGTGACGGCTACCACCTTCAGCCACGCGCGGGCTGGACCAAGGAAGGCACCGCCGCGCTTCATCGCCACATCCACTCGCGCGACATGGTCGTACAGTGGGTTACTCATCTTGGTATTGAGCTAAGAAGAGGCAACAAGGAGTTCACAATCGCAATCGACGCGCTGCGTTCGCTTGGCCGCGAGCAGCTCGATTCGCTCCACACGCCGGCCGGCGAGCTGCTCGACGGCATCGGGAGCGAACAGTGGTCCACCATATGGCCCCTGTTGTTCAACAAGTGCATGTGGCCCTACAGCCCGTTCATGTATTCCTACACCGACAACCACATGTTTGACGAAACGCTGCCGAACGAGATGGACGTGAGCGCGTCGAACGGATTCGGCACGGACGACCAGACGTCGGGATATCACCAACTGCACGCAGAAATCCGTAAGCGCTACGGGCTTCAGTTCTGGGGCAGCCAGGCGGAATGCCGGTCCCAGAATTGTTCAGAAGAATGGTGGCCTAAATATGCTGAATTTGGTGGTCTCGGAGTGCCGGATTGGGTACTCAAGCAAGTCAACGATCAGTTCCGCCTCCGGGCGCGGGTGCGTGGAACCAGGAACGTTTCCCCATCAGCAATTTGGTGGATCAACGAGGCAGACACGGTCTGCCCGGACGAGAATCGACCGTACGTGTACGGAATTAGTCAAGACCCAATTAAGTGTGCGGTTACCGCGAAACTTACAGGACTTGGCAAAGGCGGCAAAGTAACCTTCAACGGCCGGCAGTTACCTCAGCGTTATCCGTATCCGAGCCAGACCGCGTTCATCCAAAACAACTATTTGCGCGTCCTCTTGCTGCACGACCAAGACAAAGCCATCGTGCTGCACGACCTGGAGCGGCTGGCTCACTACGACGGGAATTCGTGCTCCGTGCCCGTGTGCGATCCGTTTTGTCAGACGTTGCTGCTTTCCAACGACAAGCCCGGCAAAGCGACATCCATCGCGTTCCAACACGTGGAGCCCGCCGGCTACAACGCGGTCTTGCGTGCGCGGCTGAGATTGGACTTCGGCGAACGTCAGGTTGAGGAGACCCGCACGTTTACCGCAATCAACGACACGCCCTACGTTCGCGTCAAGATCGAGCGCACAGTCACCCCCGGCCCGGTGGCGTTGGGCACACGCCTGGGCCTTCCGGCCTACGACAGACTGGTGTTCGGCCAATCCGTCCACGAGCGCTCGGGAAGCCTCCCCGTTGCCGACATCGTGAAATTCACCGATAGTTCGGGCACGTATCCCGACCTCGTGCTCATGATCCTGGCAAGGGGCCGCCTCGCCACCATGCGCTGGGAGCCAAAAAAGGCCCTTACCCTTCAGTCGCAGCCGACGCGAAATGATAGCTTCGAGGTGGCCTTGGTAGTGCCGGGAGGGCTGTACGATGATGAGGGTCTTCGACACTTGCACGAGTTCCTGGCCAAACCTGGAGAACGCCTTGCGCTCGGGCCGCAAGGGGAGGCCGTGGTCAGGAACGAGCTTCCCATTCCGCTGGTCAAGGTCGTCCGCGTGATGGGAGGAGGTGCGCATCCTTATCAGCTTTACGAGTTCGACCGTTGGACTTTCCGCGGCGCGCAGCCAAGCCTGGTTCATAAGGGTGAAGATTACTTGAAGTGTTACCTCCCCCCGATGGGCAGCGTGCGAATTGTGCGTTACGGTTTTCTGGACGACGTCGCCAAGCCTGGATGGGGTTGTCAATATACGGTGGCGCTGCGCGGTTGTCGTCGACAAGGCAATCGGTGCAGCATCGCGGCCGAGGTGAAAGATATCACCTCCTTCCTTTTCGCGCCGCGCGTGCAGTTTAAGAATCCGGTCTCTGGCGTGCTTTTGAACGGCAACGACTGGCGCTACTTCAATGGGCAACACGTCTTTCTGCCGAACCGCCGCGGGCAGTATCAGATTGAGGTTGTCGAAGGCCAAGCCGAGCGGCCCCATTTGGCACGGACCTTCGCTCACATCGAAAGCGCCTCTTGGCAAGATGGACGCCTCAGTTTTGAAGCTCGCCTCCCGGAATGGGTCCAGGGCATTCCTGAGGACTTCTATTTTGCCGCGCTCATCCGACACCGCGGGCAGACTCTGATCGGTTTAGAGAACGCCGAACTGGTCAGGGCGGCCGAGTCTACCGCCTCAATCGTACGTTTCAAGCCGGGAACTGTCTCGCTCACGTTTGGCAAACCGGTCCCAGGCAAATCGGTGCGACAGATCGATCCGGACGCCGAGATCGAAGACTACCTTTCCCGATTCTCAGCCAAGGACTTGCTGCGCTACACCAAGCCGTTCAACGCAGAGCTTGTGTCTTTGCGGGCCGGGAGCGCGACCAAGTCGGCGCTCGCCTGCTGCGACGTGTTCGTCTGGAATCACTTCTTTCTCGATTCACTCCCCGCCGCCGCGACGCCGGCGGCTATCGAAGCGCTCCGGGAGTATGTTCAGCAAGGAGGCGGGCTATTCCTCATGGGCAACGCCGTGCGGTTGCTGCCGCAGTTGACAGGGTGCAACATGGACAAGGTGAGGACCCTACATCTCGGTCATAAGTTGCCCGGAACCCGCCAGAATTTGTCCAGAAGCATCCGGCATTTTGGGGTCGAGCCCGTTGCCGAGGCCCATGCGATCTTTCGCGGCCTAAGGGCCATCCAGCCCGAGGGTAGAACGTACCCACTTATCGTGCCGGGTGGATTTGATATTCTCAAACGAGTGGTGTGGCAAACGCCCGCGGATGCCAATGACAAGGGAACCTGCCTGGCAAAGATGCACGTCGAGTTCAAGGGAGACAAATCCCCGCAGGAGCCCGCGCTTGAATCTTCCCCTGTATTATGGGAATGGCGGCTCGGCCGGGGCAAGATCGTGGCCTATGCCTGCGGATTGCGCTTCGCTCTTGGCTCGCCTGAGAGATGGAAGCCCTCGGATAATTCGCTTGCTTTTGTGCAGAACATCGTGCGGTACTTGGCCAATGGCAAGAAAGAGATTCGGGTGGGGATCATCTGGTAGAATGACCTCGCCACTGTTGGTCCACACACCGATGGGCGAGCCTTCCGCGTTGCAGTAGGATTCGAGTTGTTGGCGTTCGTCGCGGCGTTTGGGCTTCTTGCATTCGACGATGATATAGCCCGCCTCCGGATCGTCCTTATCGAAGACAACGACGTCGGCGCGCTTTTCAGCCATCGTGGAGCCAAAGTAAACGCCTTTCTCGACGTCGATTCTGTCCTTGGGATAGCCGTAGTCGTCGATGAGTTTGCGGAGGTAGAGTTGGCGGACGATCTCTTCGAGCTTGGCGGGCCGGTTCTTGCTGGAAACGTAGCACTTCAGATATGGTTTGCCCCCCTTCTCTATGATTTTCAGAGCGTCGATTTCGCTCTGTGTGAACAGGTCAAGCGTGTACCGAGTTCTAAATGGCCATTTGTCATTCGTTCATTCGTGCTTCGTCATTCCCTCGATGCGGTTTTGTGCTTCGGCCGCGGCTCGGCTTTCCGGATAGGTTTGGATCAACTCTTGGTAGAGCCAGACTGCTTCTTGGGGCCGGTCGAGCTTCTGAAGTGAGCGGCCGGCATCCACAGGGCGGCGGCGGCCAGGGTGCGGTGCTGGGGATAGAGGATGGCCACGCGCAACAGGGCCAGGGCGGTTTGCTCCCATCTCTGCCGATGGACGAAAAACGGGACAGGTCCGATATTGGCAAGATAGGGGATTTATCGGCGGCTGTTGCCATCACGCTGCGGAGATGCTTGGGCCGCGCTTCTTATCTTACCACGGAGGCACAGAGAACACGGAGATTACTGGTTCAATAAGAACTTCTCTCCGTGTCCTCAGTGCCTCCGTGGTGAACTGAATGCGGCTTATGCAAGTCTCCCACGCCGTTGAAGCCGTGGTCACTGGTACTTAGACCGTGACCGACGCGATGGCCGGTTTTGCTTTGTCAAAGGAACGCTCACGTTGGCTCCGCGACTGCAAGGAGCTTGGTGTTTCAGAAATGCGACACCGATTGTCTCAGGGCGTTGAGCAAAGGCAACGTGCTGGGCTGCGTGCGGGTGCGGTTGGGCGGTGATCTTGTCGTGTAAGTTCTTTGCTGGCAGCAGGTTGCGCTTCTGCTGCGGCGTGCCCTGTCGGCTTTGGCACTCGACGTGCGTTTCTGGTGCCTCGCCACGTTCCGGTGTACCGGTCGTCTCTTGTCTTCTAAGAGCCGCTTCCCCTTTCGAGGATTGCACCTTGCCGAACGCCACAGGAAAGCCCACTCGTCATAAAACCACCTCTCGCAAGCCGAACCGCCGAACTGCCCGCGCCCGCTCAAACGGTAACGATCAGATCGAAGACCCGGTGCGGATATACCTGATGCAGATGGGTCAGATTCCCCTGCTCAGCCGCCGGGAGGAGGTCGCGTCGGCCAAGCGGATCGAGCGGACCCGCAGGCGGTTCCGCCACAGCATGTTGGCCACCGACTACGTGTTGCAGTCGGCAATCGACATGTTGGAAAACATAGGCGGCGGCAAGCTGCGCCTAGATCGGACGATCGAGGTGTCGGTGGTCAACGTCCGGGAGAAGCGGCGGCTGCTGAAACTGCTGACCCCGAACCTGCGGACGCTGAAGCACCTAGTCCGGCAGAACAGGCAGGACTTTGCGGTGGCTATCAACAAGCGTACGCGGATAAAGCAGCGTCGCGCGGCCTGGCGCCGGCTGATAGTGCGTCGCGGCAAGGCGGTTCGGCTGATCGAGGAGTTGGGGCTGCGGACCCAGCGACTACAGCCGATATTGGACAAGCTGAAGGAGATTTCCCAGCGGATGGCGGATATCACCGAACAGCTTACCGAACTGCGCGGCAAGCGGAGCGCTGCCGGTCGGGCGGCCGAACTACGCAAGGAACTGCGTTACCTGATGCGGGTGACCTTGGAAAGTCCGGCCACGCTGCGCCGGCGGATCGATCGAACCGCAAATCTGCTGAAAGAGTACGACGTCGCCAAGCGGGACCTCTCGGCCGGCAACCTCCGCCTGGTCGTCTCAATCGCCAAACGCTATCGCAACCGCGGACTAAGCTTCCTGGACCTGATCCAGGAGGGCAATACGGGGTTGATGCGGGCGGTGGACAAGTTCCAGTATGCTCGCGGCTTTAAGTTCTCCACCTACGCGACCTGGTGGATTCGTCAGGCGATTACCCGGGCGATTGCCGACCAGGGCCGAACCATCCGCGTGCCCATTCACATGATCGAGACGATGGGCAAAATCCGAACGGTTAACCAGCAGTTGGTCCAGGAGAACAGCGTCGAGCCGACCATGGAGCAGACCGCCCATGAGGCCGGGATGTCGGTCGATGAAGCCACCCGCGTATTGCGGATGAGCCGGCAACCGCTGTCGCTCGATCAACCGGTCGGCGAGCATGAAGACACGTACTTCGGCGACTTCCTGGAGGACAACCGCGAGGACGATCCGCTTCACGAGATGAACCGCGATTTGCTCAAGTCGCGGATCGCCGCCATGTTGGAAGGATTGGACTATCGCGAGCGAGAGATTATCCGCCTGCGATACGGCCTGGCTGATGGCTACGCCTACACTCTGGAGGAGGTCGGCAAGATTTTTTCGGTCACCCGGGAGCGTGTCCGCCAGATCGAGATGAAGGCGGTCGATGCACTGCGGCATCCGATCCGTGCGAGAAAGCTTTCCGGCTTCGTCGAGCGACCGATTCCCGCCCCCTTGACAGCCGTCGCGACCGGCATTCACGTTTAGCCCGTATTGTGTAGCGGCTGGGCTTGCCCAGCGCGGTGTTTGGTGGCCAAGTTGCGCCCATGCTAACGCGCTGGGCCAGCCCAGCCGCTACACGGGTTTACGCTGAATAATCCGGGTTTAGCCGTCTCCGGAGT
>JAUWHT010000350.1 GCA_030605745.1 Pirellulales bacterium
CTACCCAGTCAAGATTGCAAATTGCAAATTGACCATTGCAAATTGCAAAATCACATCTTCCACCTGCCAATTTTCAATTCTCAATTGGCAATTTTCAATTTGCAATCTCCTGGTCTTCTCAGTGCCCTCGTGAACGGTTACTGCTGGGCAAAGGAGGTCTTGTTGAAAATCCTGCCGAAGAACAGCGGCGACTCGCCGGTGGTTGTACTGTCGGCCCGCGCGGTCACGCGGATTGCGTTGCCCGGATTCGCCGAAGGTGTGAAAACCCTGGTGCTCACGTCCCAGGTGCCGTACTCGATATTGTCCGAGTTCAGTTCAACCGGGGTTCCTACGGCGCTATGGTAGCCGGCGAACTGATTGGCTACGGCCTCCATCTCGTTGCGTGGCAGTCCCATCGAGGCGGCGGCGGCCATGGCGGCCGAATCGGCCGCGGCCTGGAGCTGGGTGCGGGCCAGCACGATCTGACCGATGTCTACCGCAAAGGCGATCATGCCCAGCATCACAACCATGAAAATCGCGGCCAGGACCAGGGTAACACCCCGGCGAGGGTGTTTCTTCGGTTTCTGCAATCGACTGCTCATGGCAAGTCTCCCGTTAGGTTGCTAGTTTAGCCGGCGGGCTTGCCCGCCGCGAGTTTCCGTGAGAATCCTGGTGCTCAACACGGCGGGCAAGCCCGCCGGCTCAACGCCTATAATAAACGCGAGTGACGAGACGCATACCGAGATAACAACCTCACTCGGAGAAGGTTGCAAACTTCGGCAGCCCGGCAGACTCCTGTTGGAGCCCCGCGGCTTTGCGCCCCGACCTCGCAATCGGTTTGCCTTTTCGGTTTGTCGATTTATCCCGGCGAGAGAAATTCAGACAATTCCCCTCTATAGGTTTCCTAGGTCACATTTCGGGGTTTGTCAAGGAAAATGACGAAGTACGAATGACGAAATTCTCATTCGTCATTCGGATTCAGGCGATTCAACGAAGGTATACTGGCCGAGCCGACGGCGCAGCCCGCAGTCGGCCATGTACCATGCCCAGCGGTGCGCACGGCCGACCGAACACGTCACGTCCAAGACCTCGAGGTTCCCGGCTGGCCCGCACCAGGCCGGACCGACGTGACCCATTGCCGGCGGACCGCCGCGGCCATACGTCAAGCGGTACCATCTTAGAACAGGATCGCGTGCGTTGCGGGTTACCAGCATCCGATCGACCTGCGAGAGGGTCAGCCCGTTGCGACGGCCCGGCAGCAGCCAATCGGCGTCCAGCGCGGCGGCCACCAGCACCGCACGGATCTGCCTTCGCTCGCCCGTCGGCTCCGGCAGGCTTCGGCCGGCAACTTGCCCACCCGCCAGTATATGCAGCGCCCCGGTAATCACCCGGGCGCCAAAGCTGTAGCCGATCAGGCTCACCGGCACCTCGGGGTCGAGCCGCTGGAGGCATTCGGCCAGGTAGTAGCTCTGCACGTCGCTGCGGCAGGCTTTCACTTGCACGTCGTAGCGGTTTCGGCCGGGGACCCGGTCGGCGGGCCAGGACCAGATGGCCAGCCGGAACGGCCTCCCTGCGGCGTGGCGCTTCATGCAGCGGTAAACACGCCATCCGTCGCGGATCGCCGTGTCCGGGTCAACACGGTTGCCGTGGATGAAGATGGCCGTGGGCGCCGCTTTCTCGTCGCCTTGAAGAAACGCATCTTCATCGGCCGGCAGCCACTCGCCCTGCGCCCGAAACCGCCAATAGTCGATCCGCCCCCGGGCGCTCTCCACCCGGCCGGACCGCGGTGCACGCCGGGTGCTAATCAGCCAGACCTGTCCGGCCGCATCGTCGGCCGCCGCGACCCCGGCCAACAGAAGCATCGCCAGCGCAACCGCCCCAGCCGCCGCTTGCAGTGTTTTGCGAATCCGGTAGTTCATTTTAACTTCTCAAAGGCTCGGGGCTCGGGGCTCGGGGTTCGGGGCTCGGGACTAGGGGCTCGGGGTTATTGAATGCAACCCTCCAGTCCCGAGCCCCGAGTCCCGAGCCCCTGTTTTCCAAGTGTAGCCCGCATTTCAACGTCGAGCGTAGCAAGACTGCAAAAGCCGGGTTTCAGAAAAAATACGCCCGTTGCATTTGCACATCATCAAACATGGTGTAGAGTTTACATGGCAATAGCTCCGCGAAGGAACGAGTCCGTTTCGATTGGAGATTCGAATAATGAAGAGGCTACTAATTCTAACGGTTGTGCTGGTGCTCGGCAGCAGCGCGGTTGGCTGCCGTTGCTGCGATTGGCTGTGGCGTGGTGCATGTTACAGTCCATGTCCGCCGGGCCCGCCGGCAGTCACCTGTACCGATTCCTGCCCGCCGTACAATCCGTGCGCCCCGCCGGCGGAAGTGATCCCACCCGGCCCGGCCCCCTACTCGGTAACCCCAGCCCAGTAGTGGCAGACAACTCTTCCTCCCGGTAGAGCAAGCTCATCGCGCGTCGGTCGCGCCATCCTGAACGCAGCCGACCGCGATGGGCCGGTGTGCCATTCTTGCCTCGTTACGACGCTCTGCGTCGTAACGTCCTATTGGACGCTCCAGCCTCGTTCAATTCGGTTCTGCTCTGGGTAACACTCTGAGTAGTGTCAAAAAGAGGTCAAAACTATTTTCCAGGTACGCCCGCTCATTTGCTGGCCAGCAGCAGTAGACAATAAATAGTTCTGCCCCGTTTTACCTCGTTTTACCTTCAATCGTGGACGGAGAATCGAGTGTCATGCACCCCATTTCGATTGACCCACGTCTTGAGGCCATTGGCTAAACCTTCGCGAAAGTCACTATCAAAGGGCTCTTCTCTGGCGTTTCGGTCAAGTAGATCCGACAGTACGCAGCCCACCGATTTTGTCACGTCGCCATTCGCTCTCAAGGCGTCAACCATGTTCCACGGCTTGTTGTCGGAGGACGGCTCTTCGAGCGTTCCATTTTCCATCACCTGGACTGGCAAATGCGCTAGTTCAAAGGTCGGTACCGAGAGTCTGTGAAGTACTCGTAGGCCAGCTTCACGGGCTAATGTGATTAGATCCCAAAGGGTCTCGTTGGCAGTCCATGCATTGTTCTTTCCACCATCTCTTCGTCTTGGCCAATCAGAATCGTGCAGAACCGAAAAGTCAACTTTGAAGTGCGTCAGCATTCGAATGATCGGGGCAAGCGTGTACTTCCCTCTCGCCCTGACCAACACAGGGCGGCTGTGAACTGGAAACTTGGAGGGATCGATGTGCATGATGTGCTGAAAAGCGGCGAACTCGGTGTCTCCCTCTACGAGCACTGGATAGTGACCAAAGAACATCTCCGCCAGGTCCGTATCAAAGCGATTGAGCATCTTCAGATTATCCCTCTCCCCGTCGGTGAATTCTACCGCGTCCGATCTGAAACTCCGTGGAGAAGGATTGTTTTGCGTCCGGTCCAGCCGCACTATCGTTGTATGGTCCTTGAGAGGGTCGATAAATTGCGGCGAGTGAGTACTCAACATCACTTGCCACGCACGATCGTCCGCTAAGCCGTAAAGGTAATCACTCGCTGCCCTGATAGCATTTGGGTGCAATGCGAC
>JAUWHT010000259.1 GCA_030605745.1 Pirellulales bacterium
AAGGGAGCCACCCAAGCAATCCTTGAGAAATCAGGTATGAAGCCCAAAGATTTCGCCTACGCCGTGTTTCACCAGCCGAACGGGAAATTCCCCCAGCGGGTGGCGTTTGAGCTTGGTTTCACGCAGGAGCAGATCGATCCCGGCTGGCTGGCACCGACCCTGGGTAACACCTATTCCGGAGCATCGCCGATCGGCCTGACGGCCACCCTCGACGTGGCGCAGCCCGGTGATATGATCCTGATGTGTTCCTACGGCTCCGGCGCCGGCTCCGACTCGTTTATCTGGAAAGTCACCGAGAGAATCAACGAAGTGCGCGACAAGGCGGTGCATACACGCAAGCTTCTGGAAGAAAACCAGATTTATGTCGACTACGGAACTTACGCCAAGTTCCGGCACAAAATCCGCAAGAACGATTAGGAAGGAATACTGAGATGAGGAATGTTTGTGTTGTCGGTGTCGGCATGAGTCAGTGGGGCGAAGTGTGGAAAAAGTCACTGCGCCAACTCTTTGTCGATGCCGCTTTAGATGCTATTAACAACGCCGGGGTGGACCGGCTTGATTCGTTATACGTCGGTTGCATGTCCAGCGGCTTGTTCGTCGGGCAGGAACATATCGGCGCTCTGATGGCCGACTACCTCGGTATGAGAGGTCTGCCGGCGGCCCGGGTGGAATCGGCCTGCGCCTCCGGCGGAATTGCGGTCCGGCAGGCGTTCATCGAGGTTGCTTCCGGAATATCGGATATCGTGATGGCGTCCGGTGTGGAGAAAATGACCGACTGTTCCGGCGGTGAGGCCACATTCGCCCTGGCCACTGCCGCCGACCAGGAGTACGAGGTTTTCAACGGCGCTACTTTCCCCGGCCTGTACGCCATGATGGCCCATGCCCACATGCACAAGTACGGCACCACCCGCGATATGCTCTCGGCGGTGGCGGTCAAGAACCATCGAAACGGCGCCAAAAACCCGGTGGCCCAGTACCCGTTTGAGATCAAGCTGGAACAGGTGGCCAAATCGGTAATGATCGCCGACCCGTTGCACATTCTCGACTGCTCGCCTATCACCGACGGCGCTGCGGCGGTGATTGTGGCATCGGAGGAAGTGGCCAAAAAACTCGGCAAACCGTATATAAGAATCACCGGTTCGGGTGCCGCAACTGACTCCCTGCAACTGGCCCAGCGTGAAGACATGACTGCAATCAAAGCTGCCACGATCGCCTCCGAGCGGGCGTTGAAAATGGCCGGCAAAACGATCAAGGACGTGCAGTTCGCCGAAGTGCACGACTGCTTCACGATCGCCGAGCTGGCAGTGCTGGAGTCGATCGGCGTCTATGAACCGGGTCAGGCCGGAGCAGCCACGCTCGCTGGTGAAACAGCGCTGGACGGCAAGTTCCCGGTCAACAGTTCCGGCGGACTTAAGTCCAAGGGTCACCCGGTCGGTGCTACCGGCGCGGCTCAGATAGTGGAAGTGTACAAACAACTGACCGGTCAGGCGGAAAACGGCCGCCAGATACCCGGCTCACCGAAAATCGGGATGGCGCAGAACATGGGTGGTTCCGGGGCATCAGCAACCGTGCATATCATGGAGGTGGCGTGATGACTATGTTCAGTTCGCGCAACTGGAGAGAATACCCCCAGCGCTACCGTCTGGAGGCCTCGAAGTTCAAGAAAAGCGGCAAGACCTATTTCCCACCGCGCACCATCGACCCGGAAACGGGCGACGCTGAGTTTGAAACGGTCAAGCTGCCCGACACCGGCAAGATAGTCACGTACACCGTTATCCGTATCGCTCCCGACCAGTGGACCGATGAAGCCCCTTACGCCCTGGCGGTAGTGGAGTTGACCGATGGCACCCGGCTGATGGGCCAGATAACCGACTGCGATCCGGAGAAGGTCAAGATCGGCATGGAGGTGCGGGTCGAATTCCGTCGTATCCAGTCGGAAGGCCACCACGGCGTGATCAGCTATGGCTACAAGTTCGTGCCGAAGTGGTATTAGCAGGTTGTTGAAAAACACCTAATGGAAGACATAAATGTTACGGGCTTGCTTTTTCTGTCATTCCTGCGAAAGCAGGAATCCATATATCAATAGATTACTGGATCCCCGCCTTC
>JAUWHT010000385.1 GCA_030605745.1 Pirellulales bacterium
GATTCCTTTTGCAATCGCGGCGGATACTACCCTCGCCACGTTGCGGTCCACAACACTTGTAAACTCGTCGAACGCGACCACACCGCCGGGGTCGCTCCCCTCGGCCAGCGATCGGGCAAGGTCGCAGCGGAACTGCTCGCCGTTGCTTAAAACATGGTACGGCTTGACCCAACTCGGCGGCGAGCTGAACCCCACGGCCGTGAACAGGCCCGTGATCTGCTTGATCGGCCGCTCGCCCAGGCCGTCGATCACTGCCATGTCCGGCGACCACTCGCGCTGAGTGTAGAGTCGCCGGCCGAACAGTTCCCGGGCGATTGTGCTCTTGCCGCTGCCCGAAGGGCCTACAATCAGACCGATCTGCCAATCGTCGCCCAACTCGGGAATATCGACTCGAAAACGCTCCGAGGCCCGCTCGGCAACCGGCACATCGAACATGCCGGCCACCTGCTGCACCCGGAACGAATCGAACACGGGGCAATCGACCTTTACGTCCACCGTTGGCATCTGGATATCTTGGTTTAGTGGATAGTGGATAGTGGGGAGTGGATAGTGAAGAGTGGATAGTTTAGGACCCGCACACGATAAGTTGACCAAATCGAATCTTTGTAGGAGGTGACTCCAGTCGCCGATTTGCCGCAAATCGAGCCTCAATCGGCGACTGGAGTCGCCTCCTGCAATCGCCAGAATCGGTCAAATTGTTTTTGCGCATGTTCTTAACTACCCACTCTTCACTATCCACTATCCACTCTTCACTATCCACTCCCCACTATCCACTCTGTTACAACGTCAACAACCGGCACTTGAATCCCTCACTTATCATGCGCTGGTAGACGGCCTGCTGTTCGGCTTCGTCCTGACATTCGATTACTACCTGAAACGTCTCGGGGATGTCGACCTCCGGCTGGTCGTCGGGCGGCAGTTCGGGCTGCGTGAGCATGTCGTCCAGCAGGTTGCGGACGGCCTCGTTCTCGGTCTCTACCTGCTGGAGCAACTCAGCCAGCACGTCGTTGTCGGCCTCGGCCATGCCGGCCAACGGGTCGTGCAGCGCCAGCAACTTGGCGGCCTCCTTGTCGTCCAGGTCTACGATCAACACCGGCACCTCCATCTCCGGCGTGGTCTCCGCCCGAAGGTGACCGTCGATCAGCTCGAGCGTTCCATCAGGCAACTCGCGCGCCAGCAGTGCGTCGGCGTAGCCCACTTCGGCCAGCAGGCCGCGCAAGGCGTCCTGCTGGCCCTTGGGGTGTACGCGCCAGTTGTTCGGATGCGGTCGTAGCCGGCTGGCCTTGACCCGACGCAACTCCTTGATGCGGTCGCGGATTTCCATGGAATCGACTCAAATCTCCTGTAGCCGCTCGGCGACGTGGGCGAATTGGACGTCGTGGGTTTCCAGGCGGGTTTCGTGCTGGGCGTAGCGCGACCATAGTTGCTGGTTGGCTTCGGCCGCCTTTTCGACCTTTTCGTCCAACTCGGCGAGCTGGGCGGCGATCACCGCCAGCTTGGCGTGGACCATAAACATCCACGGGCCCAGCGCCAGAATCGCCGAGGCGACCATGCCGATCACGATGCCCCACTCTTGCGAACTCATTTCCATGTTAGTGGAGAGTGGAGAGTGGAGAGTGGAGAGAGCTTGATCTGCTGCTCGCTCTCCACTCTTCACTCTCCACTCTCCACTCTCCTTTCTGGTTACCCTTCCTCCAGCAGTTCGGCCAGCTTGGCGCGGCAGTCGGGGTCTTTGACAACCTCTTCGAGCACCTTTTCGCGGTCTTGGGCCCGCTTGATCCGCCGTGGAAGCTGGTAGAACCAGTTGGGCGCGAGCATTGTCAGCACGTCCTCGTCGTCTTCGAGCGAGTCGACCAGTGCACGCACCTTTTGGATTACTGCGTCCAGGTTCAACGCCGCCACGCTGTGCATGATCGACGCCAACCTGGTAAGCTGCCACTTCTCGAGCAGCCCGCCCAGCTTGGAATACTTTTCTTGTCGCTCGTCGATCGCGGCGTCCTTGCGAAGGAAGTACGCCACCACGGCCATTGCGACGATCGCCGAGAGCACAACTATCACCACGTGCTCCGGCATGATGGTCAACGCATACAACATCGTTCAGTCCTCCATTCAGGGGTTAGGGGTTTGTCATCTCAACGCGCGCTTGAAATGCACGATCACGGGCACGGCGCCCGCAATCAGGACGGTTATCACCAGCAGCAACCAGGGGAACTCCGGTTTGACCGGGTCCGGCGTCACGTCGGGGATTACCGGCGCCACGTCGACGTCCACGTCCGGCTCGGGTTCCGGCTCCGGCTTGGGACATGGTCTGGGTCTGGGGCGCAAGAAGCAGCCGGCAATCTCGTCGGCCAGCTCCTCAGCCGAGCGCGGCAGGTTGACTGCCGACGCCTGGTAGACCACTTTGCCGTCCGGCTGCTGGATCCGCACATTCGGCAGTGCCTTGACCGTCCGCGAGTAGCGGGTCTTAAACAGCGGCGTCCGCTCGGTGTACACGTGGTAGTGCGTCTGCTCACGAAGCGAAAGCAACCGCGGGTCAGAGCCGAACCAGGCCAGCAGTTCTCGCTCCAGCGGCCTGCGACGCCAATCCGAGTGGACGAACACCGACGTGTGGTACGCGCCACCGTCCTCGGGCAGCCGGATGATCCGGTCCTGCGCTTCGATCGCCGCGAGCTTCGTCGCGGTCACGTTGTGCGACTGTCTTACGTCCGCAAGCTGCTCGTGAGCGCTATCCACGCTCAGAATCAGCCAGCAGACCACGACAACCGTTGTCGCCACGGCCGCCGC
>JAUWHT010000201.1 GCA_030605745.1 Pirellulales bacterium
TTCCTCAGGGCGTGCCACCCCAATTGGGCCCTTAGGAATGTTGAGTTCACGTCCCTAATAGCCTAACAACCTAACAGCCTAACAACCTAACAGCCTAGTCGCACACGCCTGCGGCAAGGGAGATACTTTCAATGTTGCGGCGATTCTGGCGCGCGGAAACCGGGATATTCCTGGCAATCTGGCTAGTGCTCATGCTCGCCGGCCGCAGTTCGCTGCTGCGAGATCCGGGCACCTTCTGGCACACCATCGTCGGTCAGAAAATGCTCGATTCGGGAGAGATCGTCCGGACCGATCCGTTCAGCTTCACCCGCTACGGCGAACCCTGGACCGCCCACCAGTGGCTGGCCGAGTGCGGCATGGCAGCCGCGGACCGGCTCGCCGGATGGGACGGCCTGCTGCTTCTGACGGCGACCTTGCTGGCAGGCATCTACACTTGGGTCGCCTGGCGGATGCTTCGCGCCGGGTTCCACGTTCTCTGGGTGGCCGGCGTGCTCGCGCTGGTGCTGCTAGCCAGCTCGCACCAATTCCACGTCCGCCCGTTGGTCTTGACAATTGCGCTTATAGGCTGGACGTTCGCGCTGCTGGTCGATGTGGAAGCCGGCCGCAAGCGGTTGCGGCAGTTGTGGTGGTTCGTCCCGCTGGCCGCACTCTGGGCAAACCTGCACGCCGGCGCGGCGGCCGGTATCGGCACCGTGGGCTTGTGCGTTGCCGGCTGGTGCCTCTTGTGGCTGATGGGCAAGGATTCACCCGTGCGTCGCCTCAGCGACGCGATCGCCTTAGCAGCGCTGGTGTTGACGTCGGGCCTTGCGGTCCTGCTGAACCCCTACGGCTTGGGTCTTCCGCGGGCCTGGCTGAAGACCTTGACGATCCCGCTACCCGGACTGATCCAGGAACATGCCCGGCTCGATCCGGCCGACCCGCTTGCCTGGGCGACCGTGTTGCTGGGAATAGGATACCTGGTCGCATTGGCTGGCATTTTTCCCAGGCGGCCCCGGGTAACCTGGCTGATGCCGCTGTTGTGGTTTGTGCTGGCGTCCCAGCGGGTCCGCAACGTACCGTTGTTCGCGATCACCGCGGCAATCGCCACGGCCGAGGTGCTTCCGCGGACCCGCTGGGCCGAGTGGCTGGTACGTCGAGAGGTACTCCTCCCCGACCGAGAGAACGAACCTCGCCGCTTTGATTGGCCAGTGGCGGCCCTTCCGCTGGTACTGGTGGTCGCCGCAATGCTGCTTCAGTCCGCCGGCATATCGGCGCCGCTGCTCGGCCGCGGTTGGGCGAAACACGATGAGGCAGTCTGGCCTGTCGAGTTGCTACCGCAGCTTGAGCAAATCAACCTCACCGCCCCGGAGAACACGCGAATCTTCAACGACATGAGCTTCGGCGGCTTTGTAATCTATCACGCCCCGCGGCTGAAGGTGTTTATTGACGACCGCTGCGCGCTGTACGGGACCGAGTTCCTTCAAGCATACGACCACGCCCGGCGTAAAGATCCGGCCCAGATCGACCGCTGGCAGCAGCAGTACGGCTTCCGCTATGCATTGGTCAAAACAGGCACGAACTTCGATCGTTATTTGAACGACTCCGCTGCATGGAAAATCATCCAGCGCACGCCCACGGCAACGCTTTATCGGCTGTCCGCCTGCGACGAGCGAGCGGAAAAGTGAGAGCAGCCGGGTGCTGCGAGCTTTGCCCGTGTTGCCCGAGCTACCCAGCTTCCGCCGCCGGGATTGCCATTGCCCGGGATCGCCAACCGCCTGTATCATGTGAAACTCCACTATGGCGAACCAGCCAACGGGGTAAGAACTACTGTGTGAGGCGCCATCGGCTATGCAATCGTCGGCAGCCGTGATGTTCCGGGCGTTGGTGATGTTGGCCTGTTTGGTGGCCATCCCGCTGCTGGCGGTGTTCGGCAAATCGTTGCCCGAGATAATCAATACCTTACTCGACGGCGGCTGGCCGTCGCGGCCAACTTCAGCACTCAATTGTCCGGACAAGGCCCCGCAGTTTGATCCGATGGTGGCGGTCGATCTATCGGCCTCACATGTCGCGCCGGCCAGTTACGAGGCGCCGGCACACTCCCAGCCTGACCCGACCGCAGCGACGCCAACCAACCCGCAGCGGCACGCCCCACCCCCGGTCAACCAATTCACCCACATCCAGGACCGGCTCCGGCAGTTGGGGGCCACCTACTACCTATTGGAGTCGTGGGGGAGCCGGCCACAGTTGTATCGCTTCTATTGCAAGGTGGCCATCAGCGGCAATCCCAATTCCACCCGTTACTATTTCGAAGCCACCAACTCCGATCCCCTACATGCAATGGCCCAGGTCCTACAGCAAGTGGAGTCGTGGCGAAGGGCAAGGGGCAAGGGGCGAGGGGCAAGGGGATAGGGGCCAGGGGTGAAGGTTCGAGGTTTGAACCGTCGTTGGGGTGGCAGTTGCACTGCTGCCCCTTTCTCCGTCGGCGAGGCGAAGCATGCGGCAGTACAACTACCGCACGAACATGTAGCTCTCGCTCCTATCCCCTGGCCCCTATTCCCTCGCCCCTGGGCCCCTCTCGCCCCTGGGCTTGCCAAGAACCGCTGTTTGGACTTACGCTTAACCCTATGTACGGCTTTGGTGCGAGTACCGGGCGGCTGTTGGGTAGCGTGGCGCTGCGGTATCGGCATCCGATTGGTGTTTTGGGCGGTATGCCGGTTGTGCCTGGGCGGGCCGGTCGGTTCCTGCGGTCCGCCAAACCGGCAGAGGACGTACCCAGCGGCCAGGGGCCTGCCGCCCGCAGCGACGACCTGGCGCGGCTCGAGGCAGTGCTCTTCCTTGCCCGGCAGCCACAGGCAAGCCGGAAACTGGCCGAACTGGCCGGCTTGGCGGACGGGACATGGGCGCGTACACTGGTGCGATCGCTGAACCGGTTGTACGATGCCGAGGGGAGCGCATTTCGGGTCGAGCAGTTAGCGGGCGGGTACCAGTTAATGTCGCGGCCGAAGTTCGCCCCCTGGCTGAAGCGGCTGCACTCGTCGCCAACGGAGGTCCGATTGTCGGCCCCAGCCATGGAAACCCTGGCCGTAGTGGCCTATCAGCAGCCGGTGTTGCGAGCCGGGATCGAGGCCATCCGCGGCGTACAGTGCGGAGAGGTTCTCCGCCAACTGATCGAGCGCGACCTGGTGCGAATCACCGGCCGCTCCGAAGAACTCGGCCGGCCGTTCCTTTACGGAACCACCAGGTACTTCCTGCAACTGTTTGGGCTGCGACGCCTGGACGAGTTGCCCCAAATATCAAGCCATTCCCATGAAGCGGAAGAGGAGACGATCGTGAAAACCCTTACCACCCTTCAGGCTGACCAAGAAGTGCTCGTGGACTGCAACACCCAAACGGCCTCCCAGCCCGAACGCAGCGAACAGCCCAACGACGAGTACGTGTCTGAAGACTTCGACGAAGATGACGACGATTACAGCGACGAAGACGACCTCGACCTCGACGAAGATGACGATGATGACGATGAGCAGGACGAGGACGAGGATTTCGAGGACGAACCGTGGGAAGAAGTCGAGGAAGACGAAGAGGAAGACGAAGAGGACTGGGAGGACGAGGACTGGGAGGAGGGCGATTTGGACGACGAAGAGGAGAAGTAGAAGTCGTTTAGCCGCCGGGCTTCGGAGAACGCGATCGATGCCAGAAAGCACAGGCGAGGCGGCGATGGACGTGTGCAGACCGAGGAGCAAGTTGCTGCGGAGGAAGAGTTTCGCAAGACAAAGGGTCAAATGATGCTGTTCGACATAGAGGAAACCGACCAATGGAAATCTACACAATCGGTTTTACCAAAAAATCCGCCGCCGAGTTCTTCGGGACCCTCAAGCGGGCCAGAATAAAGCGCCTGATCGACGTACGGTTGAACAACCGTTCACAGCTCGCCGGTTTTACCAAGACCGCTGATATCGAGTACTTCCTTGGAGAGATTTGCGTGGCCGATTATCTCCACCGGCCCGATCTCTCGCCCACCAAGGAAATACTCGACGCTTACAAAAAGAAGGAGATGCCCTGGGAGGTGTACGAGCCGGCATTCCTTGCGCTGCTTGCGGAGCGCGAAGTAGAGAAGACCCTCAACCGCCGGCTCTTCGACGTGCCCACCGTCTTGCTCTGCAGCGAGCCGACCGCTGAGCATTGTCATCGGCGTCTAGTGGCGGAGTACCTCGGCCGGAAGTGGGGCGGCGCGAGGATCATCCATCTGTGAAATGAAAATCCTCATCAACCACCTGACGCGAATGCACGGGGGACACATCATCTGCAAGTCAACAACATCCACCTGCAAGAGGAACCCATCTGGCAATTGGGATAACCAGGTTCAGTCCTTCAACTGAAACAGCTTCGCCAGTGCGTCGAGCAGTACGTGCGGAATACCGTGGCGCGATTCGTCGCGGAGCGACTCCAGCGGCGGATGCAACAGCTTGTTGAGCAGCCGGTCGAACGAGCGGCGGATCTCCTCGCGGCTGCGATCGTCCAACTCAGGCAACTTGCTGAGCAGCCGCCGGAGTTCTTCTTCCTTGGGCTTCTGCCAGCGCTGGTGGAGTTGTCGGATCACTGGCCCGGTGGCGCGGCGGTGCAGCTCGGTCATGAAGCGATCGGTCTCCTGCTCGACGATCCGCATTGCCGCGGGCAGTTCCTTGTCGCGCTCGAGCCGGTTCCGCTCGCAGGCGGCCTGCAAGTCGTCGATCGAGTAGAGGTAAACGTCCGGCCGGTCGCCGATGGCCGGGTCGAAATCGCGCGGCACGGCCAGGTCGAGAATGAACAACGGCCGCCGGCCGCGCGCCCGTTCGACCCGCGCAAACTGTTCCAAGGCAACGACCGGCTCCCCGGCACCCGTGGTGCTTACGACCAGGTCGGCAGTGGCCAGGACCTCGGAAAGCTGCTCCCACGGAACAGCCAGTCCGCGCCACCTGTGGGCTAGCTCGGCGGCATGCTCGAAGTTGCGATTGACCACAGTGATCCGGCGGGCCCCTTCGTCTTGCAGGTACCGCAACGTCTCTTCGGCCATCTCGCCGGCGCCGATCACCATGGTATGCTTGTCGTCAAAACGCTCAAATATCCGCTGGGCGAAGTCGGCCACTGCCACACTGGGAATGCTCACACGTTGCCGGTGGATGGCTGTCTCGGCGGCCACGCGCCGGGCAACACGAAAGGCCGCCTGGAACGCCGCGTGCAACAGCGGGCCGGTGCTCTCCCGCCCGGCAGCCAACTGGTAGGCCTGCTTGACCTGTGCCAGGATCTGCGGCTCGCCCAGCACCATGCTGTTGAGACTTGAGGCCACGCTGAACAGGTGACGGATTGCCTCGTCGCCAATCTGCCGGTAGAGATGTTCGGACAATTCGGCCGGGTCGAAATCGTGGAACCGCGCGAGGAAGTCGGCCACCTGGCCGAGCGTCGGCGTGAGCTGGTTCTCGGTGGCCGCGTAGACCTCCACCCGATTGCAGGTGGAAAGCAGCACCGCCTCCACCCGGGGAAACACCCGGCGCCAACCGTCCAGCGCCGCGACGGTTTGCTCCGGGCTCAGCGCCAACCGCTCGCGGACTGCGATCGGCGTCCGGTGATGGCTACAGCCGACAACCTGCATGTTCATCCGCAGCCTCCGGGTGCAGCAAGGGGCGAGGGGCCGGGGGCCAGCAGTAGGCGGTAGGCGGTAGGCGGTGAGGGGGTGGCAATTCATTGCCACCTCGAAAAGCGGTAGGCGGTAGGCGGTAGGCGGTAGGCAGTGGACCGCCGTGCCGGCGGCCGCTAAACG
>JAUWHT010000222.1 GCA_030605745.1 Pirellulales bacterium
GCCCCTCTCCCCAGTTCGCGGCTGATCGACCGCTTGGGGACGCGGACCGGAATCGGCTGGATATCGAATGGGATACCCAGCAGCGACTTCAGCGAGGTGACGCCGTGTGGCTGGCCGGGCAGGGCCGCCTGTTCCGCTCCGAAGGTCTTCATAATGGTGTGGATACGGGGATTGATCTCGATCCGGCCGTCGGCGCGCGGTGTGCCCACCGAGTCGAAGCTGCCGACGGTGACGATGCTGGCGTAGCGGTCGTGGAACTCGTAGGCCTCCCAACCCTTGATGCGCAGCGCCTCGGTCAGCCTGTGGGCCTTCTCGGCGGCCTCGGCCAGTCTGCTTTCCATCTTCTTACCGTTTTCGATCGCCTGGATCTCGGCCTGTTCGATGACCACCTGGCCCTTGAAGCTGGCCACCTGCACCGTGTACCTGCCCGGACAGTCCAACAGGCTGTGCGTGACCCCCTGGTTCCATTCCAGCACCTGTGGGTCGAGGCCGTTCGGCGTGTAGTAATCCTCGGGAAGCACGGGATTGGTGGTGATAAAGGCATGGCCCATCGGACCTTTCTCTTTCTTGTCGCTGCCGATGAACTCTTGGAACTGCTTCTGGTTCCACCGCCATCCGGCCAGCGATTGGTTGGTCTGTTTGCCTTTCTGGACTTCGAGGCATTTCGGCCGGGTGTACTTCAGTTTGCGTAGTGCTTTCTGGGCGTCTGGATCGTCGACGGTCGGGTAGTTGCCCACCAGCACCGCAACTTCGTCGATCTCGGATCCTCGCCGGTAGCGCATCTGGACGGGGGCCCCGAACTGATCGATACCCCGCCCGCGCGCGTCGCTGAAATCAAACCGCACTCGATGGGTGTACGCCGGGAACTTGTATCGTTTTCGCAGTTCGTAGACTAGCTTTTGGGCCTGCTGCTGGGCCCCTTCGCCGGAGAAGCTGCACGCCATAATCATCCATGGCCCGTTGTCCCGGTTCAGCCGGTACTGCTTGTCGGGATCGGCCTCGACGCGGTTGAAGGTCAGCAGCTTTCCCCACGGTGGGGCCGCCTCGGCCGCAGACCACCAACCGATCAGAACCAGACAGAGTGTCAGAGGCCGGAACATCCGTTTTCCGCTCATCAACAACTTCTTCGAGGGGGCACACGCAGAGGCGAGAGTCTAGCAAATGCCGCTGGGGAGTGCCAGAGCGGATTATGGTCCGTGTGGGGGGAAAGTATAGTGTCTGCAATAGCCGGGACGCAACGCGTCGCGGAACATCCTGGGGCGCCCCGCGACGCGTTGCGTCCCGGCTAGGACAAAACGTGTGATGGTCGCGGCTGCCCGTCACGCGCCCGAATCCGGCCGTCGAGCACCCTGCCCGCGATGACCGTAACCAGCCGGCTGATCAGTTTCCCATCGCCGGGCAACTCGACGGTGACATAACGGGCCGAGGTGCCCCGCAGTATCCCTGGCTGACCATTTGCCGGCGTCTCGACCAGCACTTGCAGTTCCCGGCCGGCGAGGCTCTGGAAGTACCGCTGCCGCAGCCTTGCGGCAAGTTGGGACAGTTCGGACGCGCGACGCTGTTTGACCGGCTCGGGCACCTGCCGGGGCATATCCGCGGCGGGGGTTCCCTGGCGGGGGCTAAATCGGAATACGTGGACCTTCGAAAAACCCACTTCCTCGACCGCCCGGCACGTGGCCGCAAAATCAGCGTCCGTCTCGCCCGGAAATCCGACAATCACATCGGTCGTCAGCGCCGGCCTGTCGAGCGCCCCTTGGACCTCCAAACACCGCCGGATGAACTCCCCGGCCGACCAGCGGCGCCGCATCCGGCGGAGCACCGCATCGGAGCCGCTCTGCATCGATAGGTGCAAGTGGGGACAAATGCGATCCGGGCGGTCAGCCATCAGGGCAAGCAGTTCGGACGTAACCTCCGCCGCCTCGATGCTGGAGATCCGCACGCGGAACTCGCCCTGGAGATAGACGATCCGGCGAACCAGCCCCGCCAGGTCCAACCGCTTGCCGGCAAGGTCCACGCCGTAATGCCCCAGGTGAATGCCCGTCAGCACAATCTCGCGATGCCCGTTATCGACCAGCCGGCCGATTTCATCCAGCACCTCGTCCGCCGGGCGGCTGGCCAGCACGGGCCGGACACTTGGGATAATGCAATAGCTGCACTCCATGCGGCAGCCGTCCTGCACCTTCACATACGCCCGATGCCGGTTGCCGAACGTCGAGATGCCCGTGGGAACATCAAGCAGCCCCAGCCGCCTGAGCAACTCGGGCAATTGCCGCTTGTCGGTGACCACATCGACCACGCCGTGCATGGCGGCCACCTCTTCGGCGGCCCGTGTGGCGTAGCAGCCGGTGACAATGATCTTAGCCTGGGGATATCGCCGCGCAAGCTGCCGGATGGCCTTACGGCTCTTGGCCTCGGCCCGGGCCGTGACGGTACACGTGTTGACGATGCACAAGTCAGCCGGCTCGCCGTCGACCGCCTCGCGATACCCCAGCCGGGCCAACCCTTCGCGGACAAACTCCGTCTCGTACTGATTGACCTTGCAGCCGAGAGTGAGAGTCTTCAGTGTCGGCATAAGATCAATGCTGAATGCTGAATGAAGCAGACCCAACTTGTCATTCATCATTCATCATTCTGCATTCATCCTTCGCTTTCGACCGGCTCGACGGTTGCCCACATCGAGCCCTGGCAATTGTCGATCAGGGTGTCCTTGCCGTAGGCGTGGATTTGGTCGCGTTTCAGTTCGGCGTGTTCCCGGGTGGTGGTCAACACGATGACCCGGCCTTGGGTGTCGACCTCTTCGGCCATCTGGTAGCCCTTTTCGGCCGAGTGGCCGAACAGCTCCATCAGCATCACGATGACGTACTCATAAGTGTGATCGTCGTCGTTCCAGAGTATGACGTTGTATCGCGGCTGCTGCCTGGGCCGAGTGTCCTCCCGGGTCCGGCGGCAGGAAACCGTCTCCTCGACCGGTTCGGCAACGGCGCTTGCGGCTTGGTCGGTCATGTGCAGTCAGCCCCCATGGTCAAATCGACTCATGGTCATTATACTGCGCGCCCGGTGATTCGGCCACCCCGGGTTTAGCCGCCGCGTCCACGCGGCGCAACCACCCGGCGTGGACGCCCGGGGCTAAACCATCCACTCTCCACTCTCCACTCTCCACTCTCCACTAACCAATGCTGGATCGAAGATTCATCGTCGAAAATGCCGAGTTGGTCAAGCAGAATTGCGTCAACCGTGGCGTCCGGGTCGACGTCGATCGGTTCGTCGAATTGGAAACCCGGCGCAAGACCATGCAGGCCGAGGTCGAACAGCTCAACCGCCGGGCGAACCAGGTCTCCAAGTCGATCTGCAAGGCCAAGGACCAAGCCCAACGCAACGCACGAAAAGAAGAGGGACGCCGGCTCCGCGAGCAGACCGCCGAAGCCAGGGCCGAATCGGACAAAATCGCCGCCGAGTTGGACACCATCCACCGCGCGATCCCCAACATTTCGCATCCCGACGCACCGATCGGAGCCGACGAGAAGGCCAACCTGGAGCTGTTCCAGGGCAAGACGCCGCGGCCGGAGTTCGACTTCAAACCGCTGGATCACGTGGAGCTGGCCGAGAAGCTCGACCTGGTGGATTTCGAGGGCGGTGCCCGGGTGGCCGGGCACGGGTTCTACTTCCTCAAGAATGATCTGGTGCTGCTGGAGCTGGCCCTGCAACGCTACACACTGGACGTGCTGCTGGCCGAAGGCTTCAGCCCGCTGGCAACCCCCGACCTGGCCCGAAACGAAATCCTCGAAGGCATCGGCTACATCCCCCGTGGGCCGGAAACGCAAATCTACAGCATCGCCGATACCGACCTGAGCCTGGTCGCCACGGCCGAGATCACCCTGGGCGGATTGCTGGCCGGGCAGACAGTGGACGCCGAAGACCTGCCGATGAAGCTTTGCGGCATCAGCCATTGTTTCCGCACCGAGGCCGGCGCGCACGGTCGGGCCGCCCGCGGTCTGTTCCGTGTGCACCAATTTACCAAGGTCGAGATGTTCGCCTTTACCTTGCCCGACCAGAGCGACGCGATGTTGGATCACCTCCGCGAGCTACAGTGCCGGCTGTTCGACGCATTGGGGGTTCCGTACCGCGTGGTGGACACGGCCACGGGCGACCTGGGCGGACCGGCCTATCGCAAGTTCGACCTGGAGGCCTGGATGCCCGGCCGCGGCGAGTTCGGCGAGGTGACCAGCACTTCCAACTGCACCGACTACCAGGCCCGACGATTGAACATCCGCTACCGCGTCAAAGGAGAGAAGGGCACGAAATTCCTCCATACCCTAAACGGCACAGCCATCGCCGTAAGCCGCGCGCTGATCGCCATCCTGGAAAACTACCAGCAGGCGGACGGCTCAGTGCTGATCCCCGAAGTCCTTCGGCCTATGGTCGGCAAGGAGCGGATCGAGAACTCGTAGTCATGAAAAGATCGTTGGCACACCTTCCGGCGCACAAGAAAGAGGAGTTGAAGCTCATCACTTCAATTATCCGCGAGACGGCACCCGTTGAGATGATAATCCTGTTCGGCAGCCATGCCCGTGGCGACTGGGTGGAAGATATCTACACGGAGGACCAGATTACTTATGAATACCGTAGTGACTTTGATCTTCTTGTGGTGACTGAAGACCGGAAGACCGCCCGGAGGGCCGGTTTGTGGGCCAAAGTTGACCGCGAAATCAGGGACAGCAGAGTCTCGAAAACCTGGGTGTCGATCATCGCCCATGATATTAAGGACGTAAACAAGAAGATAGAACGTGGAAACTATTTTTTTACGGATATCAAGAAAGAGGGTATCATCCTCTACGATTCGAGGAGATACAAACTCGCCCGGCACAAGAAGCTCAATCCCCAGCAGCGACAGCAACGGGCCAAAGAGAATTTCAAGAAGTGGTTCATCAGTGCGAAGCAGTTCTATGAGACCTGCATGAATCATATAGAGAGACGCTGGTATGTCAAGGCCGCCTTTGAACTTCACCAAGCAACCGAAAGGTTTTACCATACCCTTTTGCTGGTCTTCACCGGCTACAAGCCGAAACTCCATGATCTGGAAAAGCTCGGCCACCAGGTCAGCGGTTTCGATAAAGAGCTTCTCAAGATATTTCCCAGGGCAACCGAGGAGGAAAACCGGCTCTTTGAATTGCTCAAGAAAGCATATGTGGAGGCGCGGTACAACGACGAGTACAGGATCACCAAGAAGGAATTGCAGTACCTGGCAAAACGTGTCCGCAAGCTCCAGTCCCTGACCCGAAAGCTGTGCAAACAGAAGATCGAAAGCTTTACCGCAGTTATGTAGCAGGACACGTTTAGCCGGCGTGCTTGCACGCCGCGCCGGATATTGCAACCGCCCCAACCAATCGCGGCGAGTAAACTCGCCGGCTAAACAACGTGCTGCAACGGGAATTCCCTGATATGGTTCTGGCGTACCACGTAATCTTTGGAGCCTATGGTTTCTGGTTGCCGAATGATCCTCGGGGCTCGTGGTCCGATTTCGTCGGTTGTTGGGAGTTGGTGCGATTCGGCAAAGCGACGAAGCTGAGCGGGCGGCGGTCGGTGGCCCACGTGTCGCACGATCGGCGGTTGCGCGAAGAAGCTAAGCGAGCGTTGAAGTATCCGCCGGTTCAGTTCTCGGGCCGCCAGGCGTTGGCCGTGTCGCAGGGGTTCGACCATGCCCGCAGTGAAAGCGGTTACACGATCCACGCCTGCTCGATTCTGCCCGAACACGTGCATCTGGTGATCGGCCGCAAGGAGCAGCGACGTGTTGAGCGGATGGTTGGGCACTTGAAGGCCCGCGCGACTCAGCGATTGTCGTCGCTCGGACTCTGGCCGACGGACAAGCGGCCAGTCTGGGCAGAGAACACGTGGAAAGTGTTCCTCGACACTCCCAGCCGCATCGCAGAAGCGATCGAGTATGTCGAGGAAAATCCCGTGAAGGAAGCCAAGCCAAGACAGCGCTGGCCATTTGTAACCCCACCAACCGTTTAGCCGGCGTGCTTGCACGCCGCGCCGGACGTCGGAACCACCCCAACCACGCGCGGCGAGTAAACTCGCCGGCTAAACTCCCCATGCCGATGGCGAGAAGTTTAGCCGGCGTGCTCGCACGCCGCGTTGGACATCGGAACCGCCGCAACCACTCGCGGCGAGTAAACTCGCCGGCTAAACGACGCGCCCCAACCACCTCGCCACGCCGGTGGCGAGAAGTTTAGCCGGCGTGCTTGCACGCCGCGTTGGACATCGGAACCGCCGCAACCAATCGCGGCGAGTAAACTCGCCGGCTAAACGACGCTCACGCCCCCCGTCGCTGCCGCCATGCCATAAACAACAGCAGACTTGCCACGCCAATCGCCAGCAGGGCCACTGTCGACGGTTCGGGCACGGCGAAAAGCGTGGTGGGGGCGACATCGAAGTACTGAAAATCACTTACCCTAACCGCGATGTCAGCAGTTGCCCCGCCGGAATACCCAAGATCAAGAAGCGATTGTAGTGTCACCGTCGGGGTTGGGCCAATCACTCCCGCAGTAGGCGAGAAAGTAGCGCCGTCGTAAGTCAGATCCCACTCATAGGTAAGCGGGTCGGTCGGCAGGTCGGACGAGCCGGTGGCATCTAGCATGATCGTCGTGTCGCTCGGCGTGGCGCCAAGCGACCAATCATCCAGCATATAGGGTCCATCGGCATCCGCTATCGGCGGCGTGTTTACCACCATCTCAAAATAGAGCCAATGCGGGATATTGGTCATCCAATGCGCACTTCCCCAATCGTCATAATATGCTGTCCTGACGCGAACCGAGTAATTGCCGGGCGAAATTCCGTCGGCATCCGAACCGGTCACGAGGGTTCACGGCACGGCCGGCAGAGTTACTGCCGCAAGACGACCGAGAGGGGCTGCTGCTCTTGGAGTTGACTGACCTTGAGGATCGAGAAGCCGATGACGCGCCCGTCCTGGCTTACCTTCTCCATCACGGCGTCGTTGGCTGTTTCCTTGAAAAACCCCTTGGTCTTCTCGAATAGAACTTCCAGAAAATCGCCTTCCTTGTCGTACCAAACGGTTACGGCTTCCGCCATAATAGTTCCTTCTCCAGACATCCTCAAAGTGCATACACCAATTATACATCAAGGACTGCCACACCGACAAGCGCGTTCGGGAGCGGTGTGAGAGGTCGGGGTGAGCGGGGCGGGGATCAGCCGCGATCGGCGGTCCATTCCCAGAGTACGGCCTTGCCGGTGCCGTCGCCGGAGAAACGGATGGTCTGTAGGCGGTGATGGCCGTTCAGCGCCTTGATGGTCTCGTGGAGGCGCCGCTTGGGGTCTTGGTCTTCTTGCGGGGACAGGGGATCGAATACCCGGGGCGGCCAGCCTTCCTCCTCGAAGGCCGCCAAGACGGCAATCTGGTTTGGTGCGGGAACGCGAAAACGTTTCACTACCTGCCCGTCAACGAGCAGCTCGCGTCGCAGGCCGTCCCAGCGGGGAACGCCTTGCGCTGCCGTCGGGAGCTTCATTGGTTTCCCCTCGGTGCAATGTGCAGTTCAGCCGAACACGGCACGGCATCCCGGCGCAAACAAAAAGGAGCGCCGGACCGTTGCCGCTCCTCGAACCCCGACCAAGAGGTACAACAGAACAGCACGGCCGACGCTCCCTTGGGCAAGGGAGCGCGGTCCAAGTGCTGCTTCTGTTGTTCATGAGCCCAACGACTCATGTTGGTCGTTTTCGAGGAAGCAGTTCTTGACGCTCGCGCGTCTACGAATTGTCGATCGTGACCCTCACTCGGCCACGGTTGTGATTCCGGCAAATGCTCCTTCTGACTCGAATACGTAGCGTCCCGGCAGAGAGCCGGGCACATCTACAAGTGTAATATAGGCCACCCCGCACGGTCAAGTATCCACCTGGACTGCGGGGTGGTTGATGTTTCCAATAGTCGTTTAGCCGCCGGGCTTGCCCGGCGCGTTTGCGGTTACGCGTATTGATACCAGCCAACGCGCCGGGCAAGCCCGGCGGCTAAACGGTAGATCAGAGGATTTTGGCCACTTCGTCGCAGAGGCGGCGGGCGTCGGCTTCGGTTTGGGCTTCGGCCACTGCGCGGACGATCGGCTCGGTGTTCCTGGGGCGGACCAGCAGCCAGCGGCCGGGCCAGTCCAGACGCAGGCCGTCGAGCCGGTCGGGCTTGGCGTCGGCGAAATGTCTTTCCAGGGTGTCTAGTGCGGCGGGGATTTTTTCTCGCGGCATGGAGACTTTGGTTTTGACGATCTCGTAACGCGGCAACTCGCCGGCCAGTTGGCTGATTGTCATCTCGCGGGCGGCCATGGCGTCGAGCAATTGGGCCATGCCGACGAAGCTATCGCGGACCGGCCCAACGCGCGGGTCGATCGGCCCGCCGTTGCCCTCGCCGCCGAAGACCGCGTCGTGCTCGAGCATCGTGTCGACCACGTTGGCCTCGCCCACGGCCGAACGATAAAACGGCACGCCGTACCGCTCGGCCAGGTCCTGCGACATGCGGCTGGTCGAGCAGTTGGTTACGATCGGGCCTTTTCGCTGACGCAGCACGTGATCGACGCATAGGGCCAGCGTGTACTCCTCGCCCAGGTACCGGCCGGAGGAGTCGATCACGGCCAGCCGGTCGGCGTCGGGGTCCTGGCAGAAGCCGACCTGGGCGCCGGCTTTGACAACCGCGTTAAGCACGCCGGCCAGGTTTTCGGCGGTCGGCTCGGGCGTGTGTTCAAAGCGGCCGTTGGGTTCTTCGCCCAGCACGGTCACCTTGCAACCGAGTGCTTCGAGCAATCGCCGCCCCAAAACACTCCCGGCGCCGTGGTTCGAGTCGAGCAGGACTTTGAACTGCCGGCTGCGGATTCGCTCGATGTCGACCGTGGCCAGCACGGCCTGGAGATGAGCGGACGTAGTGTTCGTGCATTCCAACGACGAGCCGAACTGGACGTGCGGCATCCGGTCGATCGGGCCAGTGCGGTAGTGCTCAAGCACGTCTTCGCCCGCTGCGGCCGGCAGCACGCGGCCGTCGTGGGCAAACAGTTTCAGTCCGTTGTACTCGGCCGGGTTATGGCTGGCGGTAATCTGGATGCCTCCGGCTGCCCGGAGTTCTCGGACCAGCACGCCGGTGGTGGGCGTGGCGGCCACGCCGGCGTCGAGGGTGTTGCGCCCGGTCGCCTGCAAAGCGGCCTCGATCGCCCGGGTCAGCATTTCGCCCGAGGGCCGACCGTCGCGGGTAATTACAAAGGTCCCTTCCGGCGCCAGCGCGGAAAACGCGGCCGCGTACCGCCCGGCCACCTCCGGCGTAAGAGTTTCGCCGACAATCCCCCGCAATCCCGAGACACTGATAATCAATTCGCTCACCGCGTACTCCTTTCCGGTCCGGTCGTTCAGTTGGGCCTTGATCATTCCAGCCCAAACGTGCCAGCGACGGGGATGCGTGCACCGCCGACTTGTCCTAGTCGGCTCTTCGGTAGGAAGCGGGGTTCGACGGCCAGACTTACGCCCACGTTGTTCCGTGCGGCGTCGACCGTGAAGCCGGCGCTAACCAACAGCGACTCGCCGATCCGGGTGATGGAGAAATTTTGCCCGATGTTCCCGTCGCTGGCCAGGTCCACCGAGGTGCCGAACGACGAGACCCACTTGGGGCTCATCCAATAGCTGTACGACATCGCGAGGATCTGGTGGTCGAAGGGTCCCTGCAGCAGCCGCATTCCCACGTATAGGCTACCGCGCGGCGGGCGGCTGAGGAATCCGCCGAAGGTAACAATCCTCTGCCCGTCGGTGAAGAAATCGAATATCCCGTCGGAGACCAGCGTCAGCCGGTCGCCGACGTGCCAGCGGAAGTCGTAGTCCATCAGTCCCAGGGCCTTGTCGAAGTTATCGCGCGACTCGTCGGGGAACCAGGTGACGTTAGTATCCAGCACGATCCAGTCGATGATCCGCCGGCTGCCGGGCATCCCGCGCTTCGTCTGCCACCGATGCCGCATCCCCATCCGCATGGCGATCAGGTCGTCGGCGATCTCGGTGCTCGGCGAGGTGACCCAGCCGCCCAGTCCGGTGCGCAGTGCGTAGTACCGCTCGTCGAACTGTGGCGGGAACACTGCCGGAGGGCTATTGAACGTGTTCTTGGCTAGCCGATGCCGAAATGCCTCGATCGAATCGTCGTCCAGCGGATCGTACAGCGGTAGCAAGTCCAGGCTGCGGTTCGACTCGGCAAACGAGAACTCGGCGTCGAAGACCACCTTATGCGCCAGCCCGTGTACGTTAAGCAGTCGGTTTTCGACCATCGGGTTAGCCTTCCACATGGGCATGCTGGCCCGCATTCCCGTCTGCCAGTAGAACCGCTGAAGGTCGTCGCCGGTAAGGTCTTCGCCCCAATGGGCGAGTTCGCCCAGGGCGAATGGGACCAGCTTGACGGGTCCTAGTTGGAACGGCCAGTCGATCTCCTGCCGCGTGACCAGTCGCTCGCCACTGCTAGGTACTTCCCAGGGCAGCAACTCGAAGGGCCGGTCGTTGGGGTTTTTCGGTGCATCGGCAACACGCAGCCGGGCATAGCTGGCGTTGGAATGCTCGTACCAGGTAAACGCGTCACGAAGCAGCGACTGGCCCAGCCAGAAATGATCGCCCCGCGGAAACCACTCGGTTTGGGTGAAGAACGGGTTGATACGCCCATCGGCCGTGACGCTCCAGGACATGTTGTCGCGCATGTGCTTCAGTTCCATGCCGGTCGTCTGGTCCTTCAGTTCGTCCCACTCGCGTTTGTAGTACTCTTCAAGGAAGTTCCGGTCGCTCAGCCACCCGAACTCGCCGGTAAACCGGAAATCGCCGGCCAACTGCTGGCGGTGTTGCCAGAAGAATTTGTAGCGGTAGTCCCTCTCGGGCACCAAGCCCCGGCGGTCTATGCCCAGGTCGTCGCGGCCGTGGTCCTCGATGCCCCAGAAATCGAACAGCCCGCTGGTCGGGCCTGGAACGTTGAAGAACCAGTCGCGGCTGTACAAGAACGTTGTTCCGTGCCCGAGGCCCCGATCGCCCAGGTAGTCGAAACTCAGGTCCCAGTCGGTTCCGGCCGGCGGATTCCGGATGCCCAGCAGTTGGTAGCCGTCCCAGTTGGTCAGAATCTGCGTGCCGTACACCTGGTCGTTGCGAATCCTGGCGCCGCGGATGTAGAACGTCGGATCAGTCAGGTCGGTGGCCAAGGTGGGCCAATAGAAGACCGGCAGCGGGCCGAGAAACAAGACATTGTTCCGCGAGGTTGCCAGCCGCTGATGGTCGACCACCGGCTGGCCCGTCTCCGCGTCGATCAGCGGCTGGCCGCTCAGCGGATCGAACGCGGGTCGCTGGATGTCCTCGTAGTAGATCTCCCCGGCCTGGATGCGATAACCCGGTTGGCCCATCCGGCTGGAGGTGATGAAGGTGTTCTGGGCGAAGTAGCGGTCGCGTCCGGTCTGCTGGAGCACCTCGGCCCGAAGCCGCAACAACCCATCGTAGCTGCGCACCGGTGTGAGCATCTCGGCCTGAAGTACCGTTCCCACATGGTTGGTCACGTCGTAATACATCCGCTCGGCATAGATCACCCGGTCTCCCTGGCGGAAAACGATGTTGCCTTCCATGTAGATTTCCAGGGGAACCTTTTCATCCTGAGCGGTCTGCCCGGTCAGGTCGGGCTCCTGAAGACTGTTGGTCCAGATGACCAACCGATCGGTCGAAACGTCGATCGAACCGAACTGCTCCAGGCCGTCGACGATCAGGTTCACACCCGAGTCGATCACCGCGATCCATTGGTTGCTATTAGGATCGGGGAACCATTGTGCCTGGACCGGTACGTTGCTGCGTGGAAAGACGCGGATTCGCCTGGCGCCCGGCGGCATCGACTGGCCGATGGCTGGCTGGCCAGTCGGTTCGGTGAACTGGGTCCGCCGGAAGGTGTCTGCGGGGGCCGGGTTGCGGCACTCCAGGCCGTGCTGATAAACGGCCGGCCATACGTCGGGCTTGCCCGCCACCTGGGCGGCATGTACCCGGATTTCGCCGCTGGTGTAAAAGCGGCCGAACCAGGTTTGGTCGGTCAACCTGTCCGTGGCGTCGGCACTAGCCGGTTCGACCGTCACGTCGCCCTCGATGTAGGCGATCAACTTGCTGCGCCGCCGCTGGGGCGCCGCGGCACGGTCGATCCAAAGGACTGCTTCGCTGGCTCGTGCGGAACTCGATCCCTGACAGATCCGACAGTTGCCCCGCAGCACCCAGACCTCGTACTGCCCCTGCTGCCAGTAGTTGGCCGCCCCGGCCGTGATCACGATCGGCTCAGCAGCGTCGGGCTGGGGCATCTCGATCTGCGCCGCGGCGGGTGCCCCGCTCAGCACGGCAGCGATCCAAGGCAGGATCAACAGCACTCTGCGCGCAGCGGGAACGACTGCGCGCAGCGGCGGCGCTGCGCACCGGAAGCCGGCAGATCCGTTCGGCAGGTGGCGTCTCAGCAGACTGGCATCCTTGCTTGCCCGGCCGCCGTACCTTGAGGCGACCCGGGTCTGAGTTGCAAGATGAAGTGAGGAAAGTCTTTACGCGAAAAGCTTCCAATTACCGGTGGGCCGGATTATATGGAGGAGTGCCGGGCAGATCAAGGCGGGTTCGACGGAATGCTCGATGACGCAAGTCGTTTGTTGAAACCGACTTATGTCCACCGAAGCCGCAGTCGTGCCGTTTCGGGAAAGGCTTCGGCCGTGGCTAAGGCCAATGAACGCTGATCGTGGATTGACAAACATCATCCATGGTAGATAGAATAGGGAGTATTCACAGCCTGGAGCGGTTCCAGGCAAACGCAAATGGGAAATCCACGTTCGCAAGCAAGGGAAAGAGCAGTTATGAACAAAGAATTCCAGTCGTCACATGCGAAGATGCAGAAATCCTCGCGTCGCGAGTTTTTGGAGTGGAGCGGGAAGGTAGCCGCGTGTTCCGCGCTGGCGGGGGTGGCCATTCCCCGGGTGCACGCCGCCGAGGACAACACGATCAAGCTGGCGCTTATCGGCTGTGGCGGCCGAGGGAGCGGTGCGGTCGGCAATGCGATGAACTCCGCCAACGGACCGGTCAAGCTGGTCGCCATGGCCGACGTCGTCGAGCGCCGGCTCAGCGCATCACACAAGAACCTGAGCAAGCAGTTCGGCGATCGGGTGGACGTCCCTAAGGACCGGCAGTTCATCGGCTTCGACGCCTACAAGAAGGCCATCGATTGCCTCGGCCCGGGCGACGTCGCAATGCTGACCAACTTAGCAGGCTTCCGTCCGACCCAACTGGAATACGCCGTGAAAAAGGGCGTGAACGCCTTCATGGAGAAATCGTTTGCACCCGACCCGCCGGGCTTGCGGCGACTCATTAGGGTCGGAGAAGAGGCGGAGAAGAAGAACCTGAAAATCGCTGCCGGCCTGCAATGCCGCCACAGCGTGAACCGCCAGGAACTGATCAAGCGGATTCGCGACGGGGCGCTCGGCGACATTCAGCTCAGCCGGGCCTATCGGACGACGGGCCGTATCTCCCTGGGCAAGAAGCCGGCGGACAAAAACGAATTGCTCTGGCAGATCCGTAAATTCGCCCATTTCTACTGGGTCTCGGGAGGGCTGTTCGCCGAGATGGACATCCACCAGATCGACGAACTCTGCTGGCTGAAGGGCGCCTTGCCGATCGCCGCGCACGGCATCGGCGGCCGGGCCGCCAACAGCACTGATTGCGGCCAGGGTCTCGACTCCTTCTCCATCGAGTGGACCTTCGCCGATGGAACCAAGGCGACCGACGTCGTGCGCTACCTCGGGAACTGCTACAACGAGTTCGCCACCTTCGTGCACGGCACCAAGTGTGCGGCCCAGTTCTCCGGCAACGTCCACGCCGGCACGGTGCGGATCTACAAGGACCAGCGAATCGAGAAGGACAACATCGCCTGGGAAGCGCCCAAAGAGAAGTTCAGTCCCTGGCACGCCGAGTGGAACGTGCTCTTGGACAGCATCCGCAACGACCGGCCGCATAACGAGGCCCGGCAGGCGGCCGAGTCGAACCTCGCCGACCTCATGGGCCGGGCGGCCGTCCACTCCGGGAAGGTTATCACCTGGGACGAAGCGATGGCCTCCGACTTCCAGTTCTGCCCGAACATCGACACCATGGACTACGACACGGCCCCGCCGGTCCAACCCGACGCCGACGGCCGCTACCCCGTGCCGATCCCCGGCGTGTGGTCTGAAATCTAACCCCCGAGAACGTCCGACCCCGATGTGTGTGTGACTTGGCCGATTTC
>JAUWHT010000182.1 GCA_030605745.1 Pirellulales bacterium
GATGCCCAACCGCTGCGCCACTTCTTCTTCATTGCTGCCGATGAGCATTCGCAGTACGTACTCCTCGAAGCGATAGGTGTACATGACCTTCTTGCGCTTGAACGGCGCAAAGTGTTCCTGGCGATGTCCGCAGCGCGAGCAGCGATGGAAACACGGCTGGAAGATCAGGAAGCTCGGGTGGCCCCACAGGTCCAGATCGCGCACTGCGTAGACGGTCTTCTTGTATTCGTACTTCGCCGGCTCTTTCGTGCCGCAGCGCTCACAGCGGCAGTACAGTGGCACAGCGAACTTCACCTCGAAGCCGTGCCCTTCTCCGCAACGGTCGTAGCCCAACAGTTCCACGCCTGCCGGCAAGTCCAACTTCACTTTGACCTCGGTTTGAGCCATCCCTGGCCTCCTTTGCTTCGAGCAACCTGAACGTTTACTGCGGTGGGTCCGCTCCGTGCGAAACCGTTATCGGTGGGCAAGATAACATCATCAGCGCGCTGAACGCAACGCGGAATCCCTGAATGGTTGGGTTTTCTTTCCCCCCCAAGGCACTTTCGGGTTTTTTTCGGCCCGGCCGAAAAAAAATTTTCGCCGGGCAGCTTTCGCCGTTTGGTATTACGGTGAAAAAATTTACCCCCCCCCCCCCCCCCCATAAGTGGCATGGGACGGGCGGGATTTTCGATTCTGGCGTTTGACAAGGTTGCACCGGATATGGTATTCTCAAGGTTGTGCTAGCATTTGTTGTTGAGGATCGAGGCCTCTGAACCTACCATAAGGCTCAACCCCTCGAAAAGTGCGGAGTTCGCACCTAAAAACGGGAAGAGCCAAACCAACGGTGTGCCGCTTCGGCCGCGGACCAAACTCGCACTGACCACCAACAAGTACAAGGCATACCGCATCACTCTCACCGTGACCGAGGGCGTAGAGCTGTACGGCAACTTGCTTGTACCGCGCAATGTCAATGGTCGTACGGCGGCGGTAATCACTCAGCACGGTCTGAGCGGTACGCCGGAGATGATCACCGGTTTGGGAATGGACAAAGACACACCCTACCACGAGTTCGGCCGTCACCTTGCCGAGCACGGTTACGTCGTGTTTGCACCGCTGATTATGCACCACCATCCGGTCAAGCAGGTAAACGATCAGGTGCGGCAGGCCGACGCGGTCGGCATGATGCGCATTGCGATGGTCGTGGCCAAGACGAACCGGGTGGTCGATTTCCTGTCGGCGCTCCCCTTTGTCGATCCCCGGCGCATCGGCTACTACGGGTTGTCGTACGGGGGATATTCGGCGATCTGGAGCGCCCCGCTGGTCGAACGTTTGGCTGCCACGGTTGTCTCCGGCCACTTCAACGACTGGCGTACCAAGATTACGACCGACGCAAGAGGCACGAGCTACCTGCTGCATTCCGATGAGGACTTTTACAATTGGGATATCTTGCACCGCTTTACGCATCCGGAACTGATTGCGATGACTGCCCCGCGGCCGGTGTGTATCGAATTCGGCCAGCGCGACGGGATCACCACGCCGGAGTGGACCGAGTATGCCTGGAAACAGGTTCTCGCCTGGCGCGATCATCTGGGCCTCGAGGACCGAATCATCCTGGCCCATTACGACGGTGTGCACGAGATTCACGCCGTCGAGACGGCCGATTTTCTGGACCGGTTCTTGCGGCCCGAGCGAACAGTCGGCCGGGACGGCAAGCCGTGTATTACCCATGTGCTCGATTCGCGTAATGGGTCGCACTTCGGCGGATATTTCTGGATACCGGCCGGCGCAAAGGAGCTTCGCGGGATAGCAGTGAAGCTGTCGCGAGTTGGTCGGCCCGGACCGCTGGAGGTCCGTTTCGGCACCGCACCGGGCAAGGACGACCTCGGCACCGCCAGGCTCAAGTCCGAGTCGGTGCCTACGGAGCATGAACAGTGGCACCAGTTGCGTATCGACCCTCGGCCGGTTGCTGCCGGCTCGTTGGTCCACTACCATGTAAGTTGCACAAGCGGCACGGCACCGGCTGATCATTACGTCGTCTACGGTCCAAAACCAATCGGTGGGAAGGAAATGCCCGGGCGTTTCGGCCTGTCGTACCGCGTGCTTACAGAACGCGCGGAGCGAAAAAGGGGATAAGTCCAATTTGTGCGAAGCGCCTTTCGGGCCGTTCCGGCAAATTGGACTTATCCCCTTTCTTATCCACTTTTTCTCCCCTCCTCCCCGACGATCTCCAGCCCTTGACACGAGGTGACGGCTGTGCCAGTATTTAGGGATTAGGGATTAGGGATTAGGGATGTGGAGATCGCAACGTGACGCCGTCACTGAGAATTGCGCTGCTGGGGTTGCTGGTTCTGCTGGCCGCGGTAAGTTGCGGCACTGACCCGGCTACCGAGAAGCTGGCGGACACCAGGCAGATTGACACAGTCAGCGACAGCCGGCGTGCGCTGATCCGAAAGATGGCAATCGGCGTCCACGTGGTGCAGACCATCCGATGCCTCAACACCCGGGCGGTGCAGAAACAGCTTGGGTTGTCGCCAGAGCAGCTCGAAGCGGTCGAGCGCATCCGGACAGAAGCTCGTGAGACGCTCGAGCGGCTGCGCCTGCTTGCCGAAGATTGCCCGCCACTGAAGCTGTTCAGTAGTTGGCTGCCCACGGCACGGTCGCTCAAGTTGCGCATCAAGCAGTCGCTCACTACGAAGCAGCGTTCGCGGCTGGTGCAAATTGTGCTTCAGAAGCAACTCGGTGCGACCGTGCTGCTGATTCCGCACGTGGTAGAACAGTTGAAATTGACCGATCAGCAGCAGCGGTCTATCGAAGACATCGCGGCCGAAACGGTCGCAGCGTTCGAGCGTTACGGGACCAGCCTGCTGGGCCTCATCCAGTTGGTCCCCGTGGCCCAAGCGGCACGCGAACGCGCGATGGCCGTTTTGAGCACCGAGCAGCGCAAGGCCTGGACCTCCTTGTTAGGCGAGCCGATATGAGTACCTTAAGACCCGCGCAGAAATAAGCTGTACAAATTGGTGGCACGCCCTGAGGAACGAAGGGCGTGGCAAGGTGCCCCAAACACGCCCTTCGCTGCGCTCAGGGACGTGCCACTCTTGGTGGAATTCGTACAAGTTATTTGCTTAGTACCGAGTACTCAGTACGTCAAGGTATTGCTGTTGCAGTTTTTTACAAGGAATGAGAATTATGCGTGTATTGCTTGTTGCGATCGGGAGTTACGGCGATGTTTTTCCTTTTATCGGGTTGGGGCGGGCACTGCGCGAGCGCGGCCACCACGTCACGCTCATCACCAACGAAAACTTCAAGCCGTTTGCAGATCAGGAGCAGATCGACTTCGTGGAGTTGTACTCGGCGCAAGAATACGCCGAACAGAGCCAATATCTGCGCATGGCGAAGCCGAGGGAAGCCAGGAGAAGCATTGCTCTCTTGATGGCAAAATTCCCGCTTAAGCTGATTTCAAAAACGTATGAACTCATCACCCAGCGGTACGTGCGCGGTGAAACGCTAGTGGCGGCACAGGCATGGGCATACGGCGCCCGCATCGCACAAGAGAAACTCGGCGTTCCGCTGGCGACGCTCCACGTCGAACCCATCTGTTTCCGGACCATCTACGATATTCCGATCCTGCCGGGTTGGTGTCCACAACTCGTCCCGCGATTGGCCTTCTGGGTGATTGACCAGATCGCAGACAGGATGTTAGGGTCGCAGATCAACGCGTTTCGGGCGGAGCTTGGGCTGCCGCCGGTTTCCGGGGTGATCAAAAGCTGGTGGCAATCGCCGCAGTTAGTGCTCGGTATGTTTCCCGACTGGTTTGTTCCCCCGCAACCAGATTGGCCGCCTAACACGGAGTTGGCCGGATTTCCGTTGTACGACCAAGGGGACCTTGCGGAAATACCCGGCGAACTGGACGCTTTCCTTTCAGAGGGTACTCCACCACTGGTGTTCAGCCAGAGTTCCTGGATGCAGCGCGCCAATGAGTATTTTGCCGTCTCAGCGGAAGCTGCCGCAAGGCTTGGGCGTCGGGCAATCTTGCTGACGATACACCCAGATCAGATTCCCACCTCGCTTCCTCCAGGTGTGCGCCACTTTCGGTACATTCCTTACAGTAAGGTATTGCCGCGGGCCGTGGTACATGTCCACCCGGGAGGGATTGGAACGGTTGCTCAATCGCTGGCCGCCGGGATTCCACAATTGATTGTGCCGGTGGTAGCCGACCAACCGGACAATAGCTGCCGGCTACAACGTCTGGGAGTCTCGTCGCACGTCCGTCCCGCGGCCTACCGGCTGGAAAAGCTCACCAGCAAACTGCAGTTTTTGCTTGAGTCGGCTGAAGTTGCCGAGCGTTGCAAGTTCTACGCCGCCAAGTTGCGGGATCATAATGCTTTAGAAAAGGCGTCTCTGGCTCTGGAACGGTTGCACGAGAAGTGGCAACCTCGACGATGATTTACCGCATCGCTTCCAGGGGCTCGACTCGCATGGCGGACATGGCCGGCAGCAGCCCGCCGATGACGCCCATCACTAGGGTAAACACCCCGGCGATGGCGAGAATCGGTGCGTCCACCTTGAAGGCGAACGCCACCGACTTGCCCCCCAGCGCGGTACTGAGCGTCAGGCCGTTGATCGCGTAGCCGAACAGCATTCCCAACGCACCCCCGATCAGCGCAATCAACAGGGTTTCCAGCAGGAACGATATCAGGATTTCCGAGCGCCGGAAGCCCAAGATGCGCATCACGGCAATGTCTTTGACGCGCTCGCCGATTGCGGCGAACATCGTATTGGTGACCCCGAAAACGGCGCCGATCGCCATGAAGACGGAAACTACGATCGCCCCGGCGCGAAGCACGTTGGTCTGCTGGGCCTGTTTCTCGTAGTAGTCGGTCTCGCTTAGAACGTCGACGGCGACCGCGCGGTTGTTTTCCAGGTACTCGACCGCCTGCTGCGCGGCAGCCGGGCTGGCAGTGCGCAGGACCACCGAACTGTAAACCCCCTCGCGATGGAAGTGTCCGGCCAACTGGTCCATGTCGCACCAGGCTTCCGACTCGAAGGCCGAGCCGCCGGCCTCGAAGATACCCACCACGTCCCACTCCAACTGTCCCATGGGCAACTTATCGCCGACGTGGATTTGGTGCTCTCGCGCCACGCCAATTCCCAAGACAACCTCGCGGTGATTCCGCCGAAACATCCGACCGCGGGTGATACGCACCTGGGTATGGACCAGCAGGGCAACCGGATACATGCCTCGGGCTTGGATTTGGACGTATTGTTGCGTTTCTTCATTCCGTTGCGTGATGGCCATGAACAGTTCGCGGCTGGCCAGGGGCCAGCCGTCGTCACCGCGGAGCACGCCCGGCGTGGCTTCGATCCGTGATACCATGCGTTTGTCCATCTGGCTGAGGATTTCGTCTGAACAGCCTTGCTTCATGGTGATCACGTTTTCCGGCTGGCCGCTTTCCGCGCAGACGGTGCGCACGCCGTTTACGAAAGCCAGCATAATGATCAGCGCGGCGACGACCAGCATAAAGCCGCACGCGGTCATCAGCGTGGTCTTCCAACGAACGATCAGGTTGCGGTAATTGTAGGAAGCAGGGACCATGTCGAATTATCCGGCATCGGAAAATGCCTCGGCCACTCGGACTTTCCGTGTGCCGAGAGCTGGGATGACGCTGCCGGCGAAGCCGACCAGCGCACCGACCACGAAACCGTGAAGGATGAACTTCGCCGGGACGGGAAACTCCACCAGAAAATCGATTCTAAACGGCAGTTGGCCCGCCGAATTGAGCCAGGTGAAGGCATACGCCAGCCCGGCCCCCAGCAGGCCACCGCCGGCGCCCACCGCAACCGCCTCGCCGATCACCATCACCAGGATGAAGGACGGCTGGAAGCCGAGGATTTTCAGGATCGCCATTTCAACCCGGCGCTCGCGGACCGTCATACTGATGCTGTTGGCCAGCACGATGACCATGTCGATCAGCAGGATAGCGACCACGAAATTGATGATATTGATCACGGTCTTCGTACGGCTGGCGACGCGGGAGACACCGGCCGATTCGGTCTCCGCGCGGAGTTTCGCCCGGCTGGTTTGGAACAGGTGTTCCACGTCCGCAGCCACGCGCTTGCCGGTTTCGACATCGCTAACGCGGAGCCATACGATGTTCACGTCGTCCATATCGCCGACGCCTTCGCGGTAATAGTCCTGTCGAAAGAAGAAGTTTCTCGACCAGGCATCCGCGCCAAGCACACCGACGATCTTGAACTGTAGGTTTTTCCCGGGATGCGTAAAGCTGTTCACGGAGAATCTCTGGCCGACCCGCCAGTTCATTTGCTCCATCAGCCGCTGTCCCATCAGCACGCCGGTTCGTTCTCGTTTCATGGCGTCGATCAGTGCAGGGTCGAGGTTCTCGAGTCCCGGGTGCATTTCGCGCAGGTTGTCGATCCGGGTGGCGATTCCCGCCCCCGCGTGACCGGCGTCGTCGAAAAATACGCCGTAGAAATGCCACACGGTCCAGTCCTCCACACCCGAGACAGAGGCGATCTTGGGCACGTAGCGGATCGGGAAACAACTGGGAATCAGCCACTTCTCGCGCACCATCAGCCGCGATTGACTGGAGTGTGAATCAAAGAACCGGTTGATCGTATCGGTAACCGTGGCGGCGAAGGTGTAGATCACCACCAGCACGATCACCGCCAACGCAGTCAGCGTAGTGCGGACCTTGTTGCGTCCGAGATTCTTCAGGAACAAGTTGAGAAACTTCAACACGGGATCAATTTTCAATTTGCAATTTGCAATTATCAATTTGCAATGCCTCCGTTTCTACCGACAGCCGGCCCGAGTCCATTTGCACCCGCCGCTGTGCCCGCCCGGCTGCCCGGGGATCGTGCGTCACCAGCAAAATGGTCTTTTCGAGGCTTTCGTGCACGGCCTGCATCAGGTCGAGGATTTCATCTGAGGTGTGGGTGTCGAGGTCACCGGTGGGTTCGTCGGCCACGATCAGCATTGGATCGGTGACAAGCGCCCGGGCAATCCCCACCCGCTGCTGTTCGCCGCCGGAGAGTTGGCCGGGCCGATGTGTCAGCCGGTGCGACAGGCTGACCAGTTCCAAGACCGTCAGTACCTGTTGGCGGCGTTGGGCTGCCGACATATTGAACAGCAGCAGCGGCAACTCCACGTTCTCATAGGCCGTGAGCACCGGGATCAGGTGATAAAACTGGAAGACAAAACCAACGTGTGCGCTGCGCCACCGGGCCACGGTAGCCTCGTCCATATCGGAGATTACCTGGCCTCCGATCGTCACCCGGCCGGAGGTCGGCTTGTCCAGACCGGCGATCAGGTTCAACAGTGTACTTTTCCCCGATCCACTGGGGCCCATCAGACTGACAAATTCCCCGGCGGCCATTTCAAAATCGATGCCGCGGAGCGCCCTGACCAGCACGCTGCCGGTTCTGTACACCTTGTGCAGGTCGTCGACGAAGATAATCGGCTCGGACATGGGATGATTCGAGTTGGCTTATGCAAGAGGAAAGTAGACTCACCACGGAGACACAGAGGTCACGGAGGAAAGCGGAAGAATATGAAATAGATCTTTTTTTCTTTCCTCCGTGCTCTCCGTGTCTCCGTGGTGAACCTAGCATGTAACATTATGTTTCTTCCATGTTGTGTTTGTGGCGGGGTTGCACCGTTTGGCCGTCGCTGAGCGCTCTCTTGCCGGGCAGTAGGACAACCTCACCGCTGTGGAGTCCTTCGCGAATCTCGACAGCGTCGCCGGAGGAGTCGCCGATCCGGACCACCCGGCGTCGGGCTACCTCGCCGTCTAGTACGTAAACGAACGTCCGGCCGGCTTCTCGAACGATCGCCTGCCGCGGGATGCGGATCGTATCGCCGGGCTTGGCTTCGGACGACTGCTTGAGCACCTTCACCCGGCAGTTCATATCGGGCGCGAGCCTCTCGTCCGTGTCGAGGAACTTGATCTTCGCCCGGCATATCCCGCGCTGGCGGTTAAAGATCGGTGAGAGCCACTCCAGCCGTCCCCGGTACTGCCGGTCGGGATAGGCCTCGGTGCTGATCAGGCAGGGCTGCCCGATGCGGACCTCCGCCACGTCGCGCTCCTGGATGTCGATCTCCGCTTCCAACTCGCTCAGGTCGGCAATCGTGAACAGGCTGGTGGTCAGGGATTCCGGTCGGACCATTTCGCCCAACTCTACCGAGCGTTTGAGCACGGTGCCGCTTACGGGCGCGACGATCTTGGTGCCGTCGTAGAAGAACCGGGCCTTGGCCAGCGCGGCTTTCGCCTGCTCCACTTCGGCGGCCGAGGCGGTAATTTGTTCTTTGCGCGGGCCGCGCTCGACAAGCCGCAGTGCGTGGGTGAGTTGCTCCACATTAGCTTCCGCTTCCAGGCGGTTCGACTGGATGCGATCGTACTCGGCTTCTGAGATCGTGTCTTTCAACAGTTCCGCCCGGGCGAAATCCTTCACCGTCAGTTCATGGCGTCTTTTGGCCTGTTCGAGCGCCGCGCGGGCCTGGTGGATGTCTTCCTCGCGCGATCCTTTGCGCAGCTCGTCGAGGCGCGCTTGAACCAAGGCCAACCCCGCCTTCGCCTGGTTGAGGTCTGCAAGATATTGCCCATCGTCGAGCCGCGCCAGCACGTCGCCTTCGGCCACGTGCCGGCCCTCCTCCACGTTGAGTTGGACGATGGTGCCGGGAATCCTGGGGCTGACCTTCACCAGGCGGCAGGCGATGACGTATCCCGTCGTGTCCAAGATGATCTTAACCGGCGCTGCGGACGCGACCGTGACGGCATCAACCTCGTAGGCGGAGGCGGCGTCGCCGCCAACCTTGCCGCTGTAATACGCATAGAATCCTACCAAGACGCCGGCCAGCAGAATCAGGCCGATCAGCCACCGCCGCCGCCCGGTCCGCCCTGGCCCGCCGATGACTTGACCCTTGTCGAGTCGGAGTGCCTGGACACGCTCGGACATTTTCTTGTCCACCACATGTAGTGTTGATTGTTTAGTCATGGTTGTGTCTCCCTATTTATCTATGATAATTGAAACAAATCACATTTACAAGATAGTGCGCCGTTTAGCCGCCGGGCTTGCCCGGCGCGTTTGCGTTCGAGCATATTGACACCCACCAACGCGCCGGGCAAGCCCGGCGGCTAAACGGTAGCCAGCAAGGCGTACGCCAGAATTACTGAATCCATTTGAACCGTTTGCACGTTGTAAGTGTGGGCGGTCGGCCGATAGCGAACCAGTAATTGGCCGTCTGCTTCGGTGTCGATCGCCTCGAAATCAGCCGGCCGGCCGCCCAGTCCGGTGCCCAGGGCCTTACCGACCGCTTCCTTGGCGCACCACAGCCGGGTTGGCCACGCCTGGTCCGGTTGTTGGGCGGCAAGTGCATCGATCAGCTCGATTTCCCCGAGGTTGGCAAAGGTGGAGAGTATGCCCTGCGTGTCGCGGGCCAGCGGCTCGACGTCGATTCCGCAGCCGGTCTCGGCAACCATTGCGACCGCGCAATCGCCGGTGTGCGAGATGCTCAACTGGGGCATCGGCGGACAGCCGTCGAGCGGGCGCACGTACGGTTTGCCCGCCTCATCTGCGATGATCTCCAGGATGGCCGGATGGATCATCTCGGTCCCCATCTTCTTTGCCAGATAGATGCGCAGTGCATCCTTCGCTGCGATCCGGCCCATCAACCACTGCCACTGGAGTGGAAGGGTCTGGAGTTTGTCGAAGTACAGCCACTCGTTCTGGTGCAGGAACAAGCAGGCAAGCCACCTGATAGCGGCGTGTCGCAGGTCGGAGCGGGAGACGAAGGTGCAGAGCACCTCGGGTGTGGCTCCAACGAGCGGCTTCGGCATTGCGATATGGTACCGCGCCGGCAAGCGCTGTGTATCTTGCAATTGGGACGAGTAGTCGTATAGCCACTCGCCGAGGCCTTCGAGGCGCATCCAGACGTTGCCGTTGCCATCTTGCACCTCTGCGTCGACGGTCACCGTTCTGCTCTTGGTGCTTAAATTCCTGATTTCCACCCGCACCAGTACTTTGGTTCCCGGCGGCGGGGACGTGCCGTAAAACTCCAGCTTGGTGATCTTGGCCGGCATCACGTAGAAGCCGTTGGCTATCACCCACATGCCAGCCAGTTGCGTCACTCCGTCCAGGACCACCGGGTCGATCAGCAACTGTGGGCTCAACATGGAGGCGAACAGCCGGTCCTTAGGTCCCACGGTAATTTCCCCCACCAGTCCCTGATCTCCCAGAACGTGTATACCGGTCACACAATGGAACAACGGACCGTGGAACAAGTAGCCTTCGGTGTATAACTGCTCCACCGTCAAGGGAAAGGGGCGCTGGTTGCTCAGTTCGGTGAATTGCAGCTTGACGTCTTCCCGATAGGCGTCGCTAAACAGCACGCTTGCCGAGGCGCTGGATTTGCCGTCGCTTAGGACCTCGGCGTACACACGATGCACACCGGTTTCGGGATCGACCGACTCGAGACGCGCGGTGACGCGCAAATGGACGGTGCGGTTGTCCTGAAAACCGATCCAGCTATACGCGCTGGCCTTCTCGAAGCCGATCAGTCCCAAGCCGGGAGTCAGGCATGCCGCCGTTTCACCCAAAACTTCCAAGATCATCGTCAACGGTAAGACGGACATGCGGCTCTCAATTGCCTTTCCAGACGCGGCACCGATCAACGCGTGATCGTGCAGGAACAGGTCCTCATCGAGATCGAGCACCCGCTCGGTGACGATTTCCTGCCCGGCAACGTGGTGAACTATATTACCCACAAATGGCAGAACCGGTTCGCCGGATTCGCCAGTTCTTTGCTCAGCGGTCTGCTTGGGAGCGCGGGCTTCCAGCCCGCATTCAGCGGCCGAGACGGCCGCGCTCCCGAATTGTGCACGGTCATTTGGTACGGCCAACGGGACCCAATCCATGCGAAGCGGCAACTTCATGCTGGAGCGCGGCCGTCCCGGCTGCCCGTTGCAGGCTGGAAGCCCGCGCTCCAGCTTGCTCGGGCTGCGATGCCGGAACAGGTATGAGAGATCAAAACGGACGCCGCAACTGAGCAGTACCGCGCAGAGGTGCTGGAGTTGCGTGACCGGGTGGCGGTGGTCCAGATCGACGGCCGTACCGACGATGTCGGGCTTTGGAAGGATCGTCTTGATGTTCGAGGCCAGCGTGCCTCCGCCCACTTGCACAAAGATTCGCGCACCGTCGTCGTACATTCGGTGGATGGTCTGCCAGAATCGCAGCGGCCGATCCAGATTGCTTAGGACTAGCTCGCGGATATCGTCCTCGTGCTCCGGGAAGGGGCTCTCGGTAATCGCCGAGTAGATCGGGCACGTCGGCCTGCGGAAACGGACGTCCATGTCGATGATCTGCGTCAACTCGTCGCGCAAGTGACGGAAGCGCGGCGTATGAATCGGTGGAAAGGGCAGCTCGTTGGCAATCAACCCTTCTTCCCGAAACCTCGATATCAGGCTGGAAATGTGCACATCTTCGCCGCCGATAATCAGCATCTCCGGCGCAATGTAGATTGCTACGCTGGTATCCGGCACCTCCGCCAGATAAGGGGCGATCCTCTGCTCGCTGGCGGCAACGAAGGCCAGGTGTCCCTTGCTGGCGTGGCCGGGCGAGATGGTTATGGCTTGCCAGCAGCGGGAAATCACTTCGTCGATGTCCACAATCCTCGAGGCGCACATCGCTGCAATCTCGCCTTGGCTCTGGCCGCAGACCATGTCCACCGGCACTTGCAGCTCCTCCAGCAGGATCCAACTAACCCAGTTGCACAGCGTTACTGCGGACGCGGCGATGTTCCGTTGGCACGGCTCGATTTCAATCTCCGTTTCGTCGTCTTCCTCAATGACTTTCATTGCCGCGATGCGATTTCGCAATTGCGTTTGCACTTTCTCGGGCAAAGCCGACGGCGGAGAAAAAATGATGCTGGTTGGAACGGGGTCGTCAGGATGAAGGTCCCGAAATTCCGCATTGTCGAATACTTTGCGGGCCTCCGGGAAGTGCCGGCAAAGTTCCATCACGTGGTCAGGGTAGTTTCCGATCAGGCCCGGGAAACCCATCCCGGGAAAGATGCCGGCAACCTTGCCGACCGGCTCGGACGCATCGGTGGCGAAATATATCTCCTCGATGTTGTCAAACTGCGGGGTACCCTCTTGCAATCGCGCCAGACATAGTGAAACCATCCGTCGCAGATGCGCAAAGTCTTCACAGACAAGCGACAGTTTGCACGAGTGTCCGAAATCAACTTCCTGTGACAAGGTATAGGCAATATCTTCCAGCGTCGGTTGGTTCTGCTGCTGAGCGAGGAAGTTCTCCAAACGCTGCAACTTCTTGCTGATCTCCTGCGGCGACGAGCCGGAAAACACTGCCAGTTCACTGGTCCTTTTGTTGCCGGCATTATGCGGCTTGCATTGAATCGGTCGTGCTCCTTGCCCAGCCCCAATCAGCACTTCTTCCAGCACCAGGTGGACGTTTATCCCGCCGAACCCGAAGGCGTTAATACCGGCCCGGCGAGGATGATCGGCAGGGGAATGTATCCACGGACGAGTCTCGCCGTTGACGTAGAAGGCAGCATCGTCGAGTTCTTTGCGAGGCTCCGGGCAATGCAGGCTGGGCAGCAGACACTTGTTCGACAGTGAAAGCGCTGTTTTGATCAGCGATGCTATTCCGGCGGCCGGCATCGTGTGACCGATCATCGACTTGACCGAACCCATTGCGCGGGTCGGCGGAAACTTGTCTCGCGTGCCGTAAAACCCCTTGATCGTTTCGATCTCGGCCAGGTCGCCGGCCACAGTCGCGGTCCCGTGCGCTTCCAGGTAACCGATCGTGGCCGGGTCGACTCCGGCGTCGTTGTACGCGCTGTTGAGCGCTTCGATTTGTCCCTTCGTGGATGAAGTAAGCAGGTGAGTATCGCGCCCGTCGCTGGAGACGCCGGCGCCCTTGATGATTGCATAAACCCGATCGCCGTCGCGACGCGCGTCCTCCAATCGCTTCAACACTACTGCGCCGGCACCTTCGCCGATCAGCAAGCCGTCGGCGCCGCGATCGAACGGGCGAATATGTTGCGACGTGGACATGGCGCCAATTTGTGTGAAGATAGACCAAAACGATGGTGTTTGGACAAGATGAATACCGCCGGCAACCGCCAGGTTGCAAAGCCCGTGCCGCAGATGATTTACCGCATGTTCCACGGCCAACAAGGATGAGGCGCACGCCGCGTCGACCATGTATGCCGCACCGCGCAAATTCAAGCGATTGGCCGCGCGGCTAGCAACCAGGTTGGACATGCAGGTGGATATGGTATCGACCTGGTCGTTGGGCATCGTCGCCCGCATCTCCTCGGCCAGTTGCTGGAGTTCTCCACGGTGGGCCATCTCGGGGAACCGGCCCGCCAGGTAATTCAGCAAATGCTGAATCAACTCCGAGTGGAAGTATATCTCCGACGTCTTATTGGTGAGATATCCGCCGCGGCCGACAATCACATCGGTGGACTGTCGCACCGGATCGTCATCCGCGATGCCCGCATCGGCCAGTGCACCGCCGATTACGTGCAGCATCAGGAACTGATCGGGGTCGCCGTCGGGTACGATGCTGGGCATTACGCCGAACTTCAGGGGATCAAAGCGAAACTCCTCGGGCAGGAACCCGCCGCGCCGGCATGGGATGTCGGCATCGTATGTTCCAGCCGGGCTGCCGCCGCCGAGCCCGTTCAGACGCCCGGCGGGAATCTCCCTGATCGCATCGACACCTTCGACCAGATTATCCCAATACTGCGAGAGGTTGCAGGCCCCCGGCAGCACGCACTCCATTCCGATGATTGCTATCTCGCGGTTGTTCATCTAATTCCCCAAACGGTAATCACACGCGCGATTTTGGCTGAGAAATGTTATTGGGCTGGGGACTCGGGGCTCGGGACTCGGGGCTCGGGGCTGGAGGGTGACGATCAATTTCCGAGTCCCGAACCCCGAGTCCCGAACCCCGAGTCCCGAGTCCCGAATCCCCAGCGGCGGCAATGGCCCGGACACCGCAAGCGGCCAACACTTCTGGTTTGCCGGAGTTACCCAGTTTCAGTTCCGACAGCAAGAACCGCGTTCCTTCTTCCCGCGGGATGAGGTGGATCCCCTTGGCCGCATACAAGCGGCGCAACTCGTCCGAGATCATGCCGCCGTCCCAGGGCCCCCAGTTAATGGCCACCACGCGGCCGGGCCACTGCTGGTCGAGGTGCGCGGCCAGCTTGTTCAGATAATCGTTTGCCGCGCTGTAGTCGATCTGCCCCGTATTGCCGAATCGACCTGAAACCGACGAGAAAAACACCAGAAACTTCAACGACTCGCCGCGTAGCTTGTTGGCCAGCACTACTGCACCGTCAACCTTCGTCGAAAAGACCCTGGCGAACGATTCCGGTGTCTTGTTGCCGATCAGACTGTCCTCGATCACGCCGGCGCCGTGGATCACGCCGTCGAGCCGGCCGCACCTCTGATAAATGTCGTCGATCAGCGCGCCGAACTGTCCTGCGTCGCGGACGTTGACCGAGTGATATTCGACCTGGGAGCCTGCTTTTTCCATCTCGGCGATATTCGCCCGGATCGCGCGGTCCTTCAAGATTCGCTGCACGGCCCGCTCGATCTTCACCGGCGTGGCGGCGGCGTCCTGGCAGCGCATTTGTTCGATCAGGTATTTCCTCAACGCGGCCGCATCAGCAAGGTTGCGAGTTTCGGCCGGTTCCACAGCGGGCAGAGGTGAACGGCCTACGAGAATCAGCCGCGGTCGGGCTTCTCTGGCCAGTTGCTTGGTTGCCTCGGCCGTCACGCCGTAGGCCCCGCCGGTAACCAGCACCACCGAGTCGGAATCTAACGTAAGCGGCGACATCTTGTCCGTAGTCGGCGGATCGTCAACCAGTTCGATCTTCCACCTCGCATTCTGACTGAGGCCGACCTCGACCAGCCCGTCACTGCACTGTATTTCCTCGGCAACTTGCGAGAACAGTACTTGCGGGTCCATTTCGGGATCGAGGTCGACGTTTTTTACCCACACTTCGGGCCACTCCTTGTTGATTGTTTTGAACATTCCGATGGTAGCGGCCTGCGCGACCGGGAGCGGGCCACGGCCGGCCAGGCCGAACTTGCCGTCCAGCGAGGTAAAGTTCAATGCCCAGCCACCGCCTCGTTCGGCGCTCTCGCGCAGATCGCCTTCAAACTCCTTCAACACGTTGAGCACCCATTGTGCGAGCCGTAACGCCGCGCCGTTGTCACCGGGCCCGGGGCGAGTGAACGGCTCAGCCAGACCAAGGAGGTTGACAATCGCACCCACCGTATTGCCCTGGCTGCCGGCAATCGATGCGTGCAATTGCTCAAGTGCCTCGGGCGAGGACAAGTCCACCTGGTAGCGATTGGCGGCAAGGTTACGGTTCCGCGAGCCGGGGACCACCTGGCGAACTCGAAACTCGTCGTTGCTAAGCATCGCTTCTATGGCGCTGCTCAACTCTGGTACTTCACCAAACACTAATAGGATGTCGTCTCGAGGGAATTTTTTTTTTCGCCGTCGGACGTCTCGTGTGGAGCCTTCACGGCCTTGAGTGTCACTCGCTCGACCGGAGTCGCGCCGACCGGAACCTGTTCGGGTCGATCTACTTGCTGTTGTTTACTGATGCTGGCCTCGTAGGCGCTGATAATATCGCGGATCGTGGTCAGTTGGGCAAATGCGGCCAGGTTTTCTTCCTGGTCTCCGTTTGCGCCAAGTGAGTAAGCGTGATCGGTAGAAAGCGAACTGAAAATCTCGATCGTCTTAATGGAATCGATTCCCAGTTCCGCCTCCAACTCCAGGTTCTCATCCAGCATTTCGACGGGATATCCGGTGCGATCACTGATTACTTGGATCAGGTCTTTGCGGAATTGCTCGACCGGCGACGGGCCATCTGAAGTACCCGAATCTGCGGAAACCGTCGCCGTTTCCTCCGCCGGCACTTCTACCACTGTCTGACCCGGCGCCTCTGCCGCAGGCGTGGGTGCTAAAGGAGTTGGTGCCGGCGGAGGCACTGCTGCCGGAGGTGCCGCTGGCTGAGACACTGCTGCGGCCTGTGCCGGCGGGGTGTTCCCCGGCCGCTCAATCGGCAACACCGGAGTGGGCGGCACCGAGAGGCTGCCGCCGGCGGGAGCCGATACCTGTCGCAGCGGAGCCGACAACCGGGGCGATGGTCTCGCCGGCGGCAACCCCGCCGCCCCTTGCAGCCACCCGAGCATCACCGCTTCCTGGGTTTCCAGGAACCGCTGGCTGACTCGCTGCTGCTCCTTTTGCACTTCCAGCCACCCAGCCATTGTGGTCTGGAATTGGGCCATTGGACTGGCGCCGTTCGTCGCATCGGCACGCGAAAGTGCCACAGTCGTTGTTTCGGGTGCATGCTGTTCGCGTTCCATGGGAGTTGGCTCCATAGTAGGTTGGTTTGTTCTGGTTGTTTCGCTGGTTTTTTTGAGCACGACGAGCTGAGTGTCGCCTGATGGTGGAGATGCCGCACCGCTCCGCGGTGATGCGGTCTTTGACTTGTGAGTTGACTTTTTGACCGGCTTCTTGGTCGGGCTTGCCACAGGTCGGGCCCGGGCCGGACTAACAATCCAGTCCGTCGGCTTCCGCTCGCTCTTCGCGCGCGCTTCGCAGAAGAACTGGCCAACCGTGTAATACGACAAACGACGACCCACAAACCAGGGTTCCAGATCGACCGGAAGCCCAAGCACGGTCAATCGCGCCAGCGTGTGACCGAGTTGCTGCCAGCCGTCCCGTCCGGCCACGTCCAGTGATAACACCACGTGGTCCTTCCCCTCCAGGTTTCGCCGCAGCAGTGCCGTCAGCAACCGACCGGGGCCGACTTCAATGAAGACGCGGGCACCGCTCTGGTACATCGCCTGGATTTGCTTTTTGAACAACACGGGCTGCGTGAAGTGCTCACCCAACTGCTGGCGGATCCGGGCCGGGTCGGCAGGGTAAGGTGCCGCCGTTGTATTGCTGTAAACCGGCAGCCGCGGCTTGTAGATCGCCGTCTCGGCCAGGTGCGGGGCCATCATCCGCTTTGCCTCGTCCATCGCCGAGGTATGGAACGCCGCGGTGACCGGGATCTTCTTCGTTCGCAGGCCTTTGCGAGTCAACTGCACGACTGCCGCATCGATCGCCTCGACACTGCCGGCGACGACGGTCTGCACATCGGCATTAAGATTGGCCAGCGTGAGATCGATGTTCAGCTCCTCCAGCGCGGCGGCGGTGGCCTCCGCATTGCCGTAGACGGCGGCCATTGCACCGGGGTTCGACTTGCCAACTTCATGAACCGCCCGGCCACGGAGCGCCGAGAGCTTCAGCAGGTCCTCCCGCGAGTGTGTTCCTGCAACACACAACGCCACGTACTCGCCGTAGCTGTGCCCCGCCACCATCCCCGGCTTCACGCCGAAACGGGAAAGCATATCGCAGGCAAACAGACTCGTCACTCCCAGCGCCGGCTGCGCCAACCGGGTGTCGTCAAGTTCCTTCTGCTGCCGGCGCCGCTGCCGGTCGGTGAATGCGGGAACCGGATAGATGTAGCAAGACAACGGCTTCTCAAAGAACTCGGCCAACAGCCGGTCCGCCTCTTCAAAGGAGTCGTGGGCCCAGGGGCTGAACAGCACAAGGTTCCTCAGCATGTTGACCGACTGGGACCCCTGCCCCGGGAACATGTAGCAGATCTGCTTGGTTTCGATCGGCGCGGCCTGGGAGTAGTAGATGCCCGCCGGGCTGACCAGCTCTTCTTTGTCGGCAATCTCACCCAGCGCAAGCTGCACCTTCTTCCGCAGGTCGTCGACGGAAGTGGCCACAATCGACAGGCGGCACTTCGGGTTCTCGGTGGCTTGTCGGCCCTTTTCATCGATGTGGACCGAGTAAGCAAGCTGGGCCAGTTCGTCCGTCTCCGTGGAGGACAATTCCTTTTCGAGCGCCGCTAGCCTCTTGATGATGTCCTCCCGCCGGTCGCGGCAGAAGGAGAACACTTCTGCGCTGCGCGGTGTCAAGTCGACCCGACTTCCAGTGTGATAATTGCCGTTGTACTCTTCCAGCACGACATGGAAATTGGTGCCGCCGAACCCAAAGGCACTAACACCCGCGCGGCGCAGACCACTGCCGTTGCCATCGATCCACGGGCGGGGTTCGGCGCAGATATAAAATGGGCAGTCCTCGGCACGAAGCAACTCGTTGGGAGTTTCCACGCCGATAGTGGGGGGAAGAATTTTGTGCTCGATGGCCAGTACCGTTTTCACCAGGCTGGCCAGCCCTGCCGCCGCCTTGGTATGGCCGATCATCGACTTCACCGAGCCGATCGCACAGCCCCTCGGCGGCGCGCCTTCTGCCGAGAACAGTTGCGTAAGCGCCTCGATCTCCACCTGGTCCCCAATGGCGGTGCCGGTGCTGTGCGATTCGATCAGCGAAACAGTTGCCGGCGAAACACCGGCGTCCTCGTAGGCCCGCTCCAGCGCAATCACCTGACCGTCGGGAAACGGTGCCGTCATGCTGCGGTTTCGACCGTCACTGGAACTGCCGATTCCCCTGACGACGGCATATATCTTGTCGCCGTCCCGCTCGGCGTCGGCCAACCGCTTGATGACCAGCGCAGCGATCCCCTCACCCAGTCCGATGCCGTCGGCTTTCTCGTCGAACGGCCGCGACCGGCCATGTGGCGACATCGCGTGGGTCTTGGCGAAGCTCATAAAGCAGAAGGGGTTGTTTGTTCCGTCGACCGCGCCGACCAGCGCGGCGTCGCAGGTCCCGCTGCGCAACTGCTCGGCGGCGGTTTGCAAGGCCGCCAGCGATGATGCGCAAGCCGCGTCCACCGTATAGTTCGAGCCGGTCAGGTCGAAGCGGTTGGCGATCCGACCCGCCACTACGTTCAGCAAGAACCCCGCGAACGAGTCCTCGGTCCACTCAGGCAGCTTGCTTTCCAGGTCTTCGAGAATCTGCCGGCGCGTTTGGTCATCCAGATTTTCCACTTCCGGCAGCCACTGCCGCAGCGACGTCCGCAGCGAGTAACCCATCCCGTGATCGTGGGTCCCGGCCACGGCGAAGATCACCGAAGTCCGTCGTTTTGGGAAGCCGGGCCGCTGGTAGTTGGCGTCCTCCAGCGCCTGCCGGGCAACTTCCAGGGCCATAAGCTGGATCGGTTCGATGCTCTGCAACGTGGCCGGCGGCATGCGGTACTGAAGGGGATCGAATACTATTTCGCCAAGAAAGGCGCCCCACTTCGAGTACACGTGATCTGGCTTGAAGCGATCAGGGTCGTAGAAATCTTCCGCCCGCCACCGGTCCGGCGACACCTCGCGCACGGGATCGAAGCTGTTGACTATGTTCTGCCAATACTTGCGCACGTCGGGCGATTCGGGAAACATGCAGCCAATGCCCACAATCGCCAGCGGTTCCTTCGGGCCCCGGCGGGGGTCCTTCCGGTGCCATGCCGGCTTGCGAGCCGGCGGCTTGCCCAGCAGCTTCAGACTCCCGCGGCTGACCGCTTCGTGCAACTCGGCCATCGGAATGACGTGCTGACGCATCGTGGCCGCATCACCAATCACGTACATACCCTCTCGGCGCTGTTGAAGCTGATCGACTGCCACCGGTTCGCCCTTTCCCGGGGCGGCTCTTCCGTTGGGGTTTCGGGCGATCCCTTTCGACGCGATACGCAGTCGGCCGACGTGGAACATCTCCAACTCGAACTCGATTTCGTCCGGCGTCCTGCCGGCCAGGATCAACTGGCGCTTCTTGGCGTTGAACTCCTCGACGAACGGGGTCACTACGCTCCGGGTGGCGTCACCGGCGCCCGAGACCAGCAGCGCTGTCTCGCGACAAGCGATGGCCTGGCGCTGATATTCCTCGGTGATTGCACGGCTTTCGACCGCCTCGGGCGTAAACAGATATGCCGTCCCCATCAGCAGGCCGATCTTCATCCCCCGCGCCACCAGCGGCGCAGCAATCACCGAGACCATTGCAGCCGACAGCGCATCGTGAACACCGCCGGCGAACACGATCTGCATGTTTTCCGGATCCGCGATATCCGCATCCAGCAGCACCTCAACCGCTGACTGCCACAAGGCGAAGCTTGTCAGCGGACCAACGTGCCCACCACATTCGCGCCCCTCGAAGATGAACTTCCGCGCCCCTTCGCCAATGAACGTCCTCAGCAGGCGCCGCGAGGGAACGTGCAGATAGGTCGAAATGCCGAGTTCCTCCAGCTCCCTCGCCTGAGGGGGACGACCGCCGGTGATGATCGCGCAGCTCGGCAGGATCCGCCGAATCACCTCGTGTTGTTCCTTGCGGAGTTTCGCCGGGCCGGACCCTAACAGTCCCACGCCCCAAGGAGCCTCGCCCAGCTTGTCCGCCGTTTGGGCAAGCAACCGCTCGACGGACGACTGCCGCAACGGAGCCAACGCCAGGAATGGCAGGGCACCGTTCTCCGCCACGTTTTGGCAAAAACCGGCCACGTCGCTTACCCGGGCCATCGGACCCTGCAAGATCGGGTACTTCATGCCGTGCTGTTTGGCAAACTCGGCACCTGGGGCCAATGCCCGCTGCTCCTTGGCCAGCAGCAAGTCTCGTTCTACCGCCGTGCGAAACGCGCCAATGATGCCGCCCACCGTACCGTGGCTCCGCGCCAGGCCAGCAGCAAAGGCGATCTCTTGGCCCAGCGGAACAAGGGCTTCCCCGGCGGCGGTGTCCGGGCTGAGCAGTCGCCGGCGCAAGGTCTCCGGCCAGTCACCCCCAGTGGCAGCCTCCCTTTCCAAGGCACCCAAGGCGGCGCGGCCGGAACCGGCGGAAAACCGATACATCAACCGGTCGTTGCCGATACAGACCGTCTGGTTGCCGTCGAGTTGCCCCAACTGCTCCCTTTCGGCCGGCGAGAAGGGCGATTCGTCGGCGAGCCACAACTGCTCACCCAATACAACGCCTGCCGCCCCCGCGAAAAGGGCCGCTGCCGCCGTTTGGGGACCGATGCCGCCTCGAACCCAATACGGGATTCGCAACTTGCCACACAACTGCTGCAAAAGGACATAGGCCGACTGTCGACTGACGCGGCCACCCGACTCGTGGCCTGCCAGAACCACCCCGTCGAAACCCGACTGCTCGGCAGCCAATGCCTCGCCGGATGAATAGACCTCGACGAAAACCCGACTCGCGACAGATCTTGCCAGCGCCAGAATCTCCCCGGGATCCTGCCGATCGAAGTCCAGCCCGGCAACCAGCAGAAGAGGCCACTGCCGCTTCGCCAAACCCCGCAGCTTATTGGGTGTCCGCCGGACAGAACCCAGCATGTCCCACCGCACGCCCCAATGATGGCTGCTGCCCACAAAACGCAGAAGCTTCTCCAGCGAGCAAGCCCGCACCCGGTCATGAGCACAAAACCCCAGATCGAGTATCCCACACGCCCCGGCACGTGCCCCAGCGATCGCCAACTGCGGATCGCATCGGTGCGGAGGACTGACTACCAGGACGGACGGTATCATGGAGACTACTTTCTGGATGCACGTCTGTGCAAATGGATCATGTATTATAACCAAATGACTTGTCTGCAACCAGCAGGCACGCACATTTTTTGCGCACTTATCCTTGCCGGGCCATTATACCAGCTAATGCTCATTTTGTGCACCCCTGTTTAGCAACCCATTATACCCAAACTCCAGGCGGTGTCTACTGGAGGCCTTTGAGTAGTTTAGCCGCCGGGCTTGCCCGATTTTCCGCAGGTTGGTGTAACGGCTAAGTAGAGTAGTTGTTTGATTGGGTTAGAGTCTATCGTTGTAACTTCTGCGCGCCGTGCGCGCATCTTGTACAGTACTTGTTCACCACAC
>JAUWHT010000022.1 GCA_030605745.1 Pirellulales bacterium
GGCGGTGACGGGAATTCGGAACGTGGGGGGACGTACTCCTGCATTTTAGTGGTCAATCATGGCTCCACGGGGACAAGCCCCGTGGTGGCACTTGCAGCTTGAGTTCTAACCAAATTTGGAACTACTGAAATTGGCCGTTCAGCAACGCGCCGAGAAAGCTCGGCGGCTAAACGCACCATTCCACCAGTCCGAGGGGCAGCCCACCGGACCATCGATTGTGGGTACAATAAGGATACGTCTTATAGGAATAATCGCGTGGCCCCGGAACGATTTATTCCCCGGCCGGTTGTCCTGCAACGTGCAGGAGGTGCAGGAGGCGAGGCGACCGGGGCGTTGGGGGACCCGAAAGGAGGAGTAACCTTGGCGCTCTCGCTGGCCGAATTCAACCGCATGGTGGCCGATCATGGGCCGACCTTGTACCGGATGGCCTACCGTATGCTGGGCGATCGGCACGAGGCCGAGGACCTGGTCCAGGAAGCCTTTCGGTCGGCCTGGAAGAGCCGGCGGCTGTTTCGCCCCGGCGGTGGCGAGCGGGCGTGGCTGGCGTCGATCCTCCGCCGCCGGGTGGCCGACCACTGGCGACGGCCCAGGCCGCCCATCGCGCTGGCCGGCGAAAAGAACATCGAGATCGGTTACCCAGGTGAGGACCCCCTACGAGACGAGTTTAGCGACGAGATGCAGCACGCCCTGGCACGCCTGCCCGAGGACTTACGCGAGACCTTGTTGCTGGTCGTGGTGGGTGAGCTAACCCACCAGGAAGCTGCCGACCTGTTGGGTATCCCACTGGGAACCGTGCTTTCCCGGGTCAGCCGGGCGCGGAGCAGATTACGGGAATATTTGTTGGCTGCCAGTAGAGAAGGATGAAGGATGAAGGATGAAGGATGAAGGATGAATACGGCCAATTTGATGCCCGGCAAGATGCCCAACTGCGGGCCGTTCCGCTGCCGGAAGGCCTTTTGCAGCGGCTGCGGCAGGTTGCGCTGGCCGACGATGGTGGGCTGGACGCGGCACTGCGGCAGGTGCCGGTCCCGGTCGAGGTGCTGGGGCGTTTGCAGCGCGTCCCGCAAAATAGGATCCGGCTGGCGAAGCTGACACAATGGGCCACGGCCGCTTCGCTGTTTATCGCGATTGGACTGTCGTATATCGGTGCGATGGTCGCCTTCTTGTGGGCGACCTGCCCGCCGGATGAGTTCTTACGGCCGGAGTTGGTTTCGTGGACGGCCCAGTTGACCGACGGGTGCGAGCCGCTAGTGGAGATGTCGGCGATTTCGTTACCACGGTGGAACTCGGATGAGAGCATGGGTGCCGGCCCGCCGGTTCCGGTGTCGCAGCTTGCACTGTTGAAGTTTCGCCGGCCGGGCCTGCCGGGTCGCGGGCCGCTGGAGGAGTTCAACGAGTTGTTCAGCCCGCAGCAGGTCCAGTCCGACGGCGGAGGCTGGCTGTCGGTGGACGGCTACGGCTGGCCCCGCCGGGGTGTGTTGGGCAGCAACGACCCGTACGACGCGTTGCCGGAGTTGAAGAAGGTTTCGGGCCTGGTTCCGCGGGGAATCGACCCACCGCTGGTGCCGTGGTTCCCTTGGAGGGAGTACCGGCTATCGGGCGTTTACCCGTTCGTGTTCCCGGCGGCCCATCCGAGACTTCGGACCAGCACAGTGCCGCTGGGCGTCGATGCGTCGAGCTACGAGTTGACCCGCCGGTGCCTGGAGGACGGCGAGTTGCCGGCCCCGCGAGATGTACGGACGGAGGAGTTCCTGGCGGCGGTTGACTATGGTTTTCCTAGTCCGAAACGAGAAGCCTTGGGGCTTCATACCGCCTGCGGGCCTTCACCCTTCGGCGGGGGTGGCATGCGTATGTTGCAGATCGGGGTCCAGGCACGCCGGATCTCCGAGAAGGAACAACAGCCGATCCATTTGGTCCTGGCCGTTGACACTTCGGCCAGCATGCGTCTGGGAGGCCGGCTGGAGATGGTCCGTCGAGCGGCGAGCGAACTGGTTGGGCGGCTGGGACCAAAGGACCGGATTTCGCTGGTCGCCTTCAGCGAGGAGGCCGAATTGCTGATCGAAGAC
>JAUWHT010000335.1 GCA_030605745.1 Pirellulales bacterium
AGCACTCATGTGGCCGGGCTTTTTTCTGCTGAGCGGCCTATCTGGCTGCTCAGGACGGTCCGGACGTTGCGGACCTCGCCCCGGCGACTGGCTAGTGCCGTCCGCTTCGCCGGTCGATCCAACTACCGACAAAGCAAAACCGGCCATCGCGTCGGTCACGGTTTAAGCACCAGTGACCACGGCTTCAACGGCGTGGGAGACTTGCATCTCCGCGGCCATGGCATTGGGTGGCGCCGCCACGGCCCCCTTCCGGCGAAACCATGCCGGTCGTCTGGCGCCTGGTCTTACGGGTGGCCTGTATGACGGCCCTCGGCCTTACCACAGGCTAGGTCCGACAGTTCCAGGCTTGCCGCCACACCATGGAAAGGCGGGCGGGGTGGAGAAAACAGTCTTTCTCTGCCCGGACTGCAAAACCGACCTGCTGCCGATGGAGTTACGCCTTCTTCGGCCACGTTGCCGGTCATAGGGTCCCGATTGGACTTCGGATTGCCGCAGAACACCAGCCAAGATAGCAAAACCGTGTACAAATGTCAAGTGGCACTTTGGCCAGCTATCAGCTATTTGTGGAAGGCGACTCTGTCGGCGACTGAACAATCAATTGGCCCCAATCGCCGACAGAGTCACCTCCCACAATGGGACTCTTGCCCAAAGGCTTCAAGAACAAAAGCTGGATGGGATGTAAGATTTGACCCTGGCCCGGCGTCGACAAAAAAAGCTGCCCTGCTTACACAAGGCAGCCGGACGCTCCGAAGAGCGTTGCCTGCGAATGTTTCGTCTTGTTACGAAAAGGCATCGCAGGCGGGAATCAGTTACACTGCCGTAATTATCTGCTAAAATCAGATGTGTGTCAACCGTCTGCAGGAACATCTTCCAGAAAACCTGACTCCGGGGAGCGAGTCCATGCCGGAATTGACGCTGGGCCTTGACTTGGGTCCTAACTCTATTGGGTGGGCACTCATCGACGAAATGGGGGGGAAGCTCGTCGCGTCGGGCGCGCGTGTATTTCCCGAGGGAGTCGATAATTTCGACACCGGAAAGGAAAAACCGAAGAACGAAGGACGCCGAATCGCGCGTGGCATGAGGCGGCAGATCGCCAGACGCGCCCGACGAAAACGGAAGCTCCGTCAGGTGCTGATCGACGTTGGCTTGCTTCCTGCTGATCAGGACGAACAGGCCGCGCTTGACCAACTTGATCCGTACGAATTGCGCTGCCGGGCGCTCGATGAAAAACTGACCCTCCAACAATTCGGTCGGCTGCTGGTCCATCTTAACCAACGTCGCGGGTTTCTTTCCAATCGAAAATCCGATCGCCAACGGAAGAAGGAAACCCAAAGAATGTTGGCCGAGATCAGTGAATTGGCCAATGCTATTGAGCAGTCTGACTCGCGCACGCTCGGCGAACATCTGGCCCGACTCCATGAAGACAACTATCGGCGAGTCCGCAATCGACATACCCGCCGGGACATGTATCTGGCCGAGTTCGATGCGGTTTGGGCAGCGCAGCGGAAACACCATTCTGAATTGTTGACCGACGAGCTGAAGCAGCGGATCCACCGGTTGATCTTTTTCCAGCGCAAGACGTACTGGCCCAAGTCGGTCGTTGGTCTGTGCGAACTCGAACCCAAGCAGCGCCGTTGCCCGCGCGCCGATCGGATCGCGCAATGTTTTCGCCTGCTCCAGGAAGTCAATAACCTGAGATACATCGACCCCGACACTCACGAGGAGTGCCTGCTGTCGGCTGAACACCGCACGTTGCTGTTGGACAAGCTGTCCAAGACGAAGGAGATGAAATTCGACAACATCCGAAAGGCTTTGGGTTTCTTGGAGTCGGTCCACTTCAACCTCGAATCGGGCAACCGCACGAAACTCCAAGGCATGGTCACCGACGCGATTCTGGCCAACCGGAACATCTTCGGCACTGCCTGGCACGGACGACCCGAGAAGGAAAAAGATGAGATCATTCGCGCCTTGATCCATCAAGACGAAGAAGACGTCCGCCGTTTGGCCCTTACTGAGTGGGGACTCGACGAGCAGGCCGCCGACAAACTGCTCGACGCGGACCTTCCGGCCCGTTACTTGCACTTGAGCCGATTAGCCTTGGAAAAGCTCGTCCCGCACATGGAACGAGGCCTGCTGTACATGACAAACGACGATACTCCGTCCGCTTTATCCGAGGCGGGGTATCTGCGGCCGGACCAGATTCAGCGGCGCATCCACGACTGTCTGCCGCATCCACCCGACCTGCCAAATCCCGTCGTCCGCCAGGCCCTTTTTGAGGTTCGCAAGGTCATCAATGCAATCATTCGCGAATACGGCAAGCCGGCCCGGATCCGTATCGAACTGGCCCGGGATGTCAAGGCCACCTCGGAACAGCGCAAAGCCATCTCGCGGCAGATGCGAGACCGCGAGGCCATGCGCGATGAGGCTGCGGAGAGATTACGCGAACATGGGGTAAAGGTCACACGTGACGCGATTGATCGCTACCTGCTCTGGGAGGAGCAAGGCTGCATTTGCGTCTATAGCGGCGAAAGCATCAGCCTGACCCAATTGCTGGCCGGCGAGGTGGACGTCGATCACATTCTCCCCTACTCACGCTGTCTCGACGGTTCGATACCAAACAAGGTCGTCTGCTTCCGCTCGGCCAATGCCGAGAAGGGCAACCGCACGCCGCATGAGTGGCTGGCCGAGTCCGATCCTAAGCGGTTCGAACAGATTCGCCAGCGCGCCGCAAAGCTGCCTTACAACAAGCGAAGGCGCTTCACGCAAAAAACGCTTGAGTTGGACCAGTTTATCAACCGCCAACTCAGCGATACGCGTTACATCAGCCGGGCGGTCCTGGAGTACGTGCGGTGCCTATTTGCCAATCCACACGACGTGCTTTGCATCAAGGGGCAACAAACGGCCACGCTTCGGCGCCACTGGGGACTGAACACCGTGTTGCGCCAAGACGATCTGGACCTGAAAAACCGCGAGGACCACCGCCACCACGCCGTCGACGCCATCGTCCTCGCCCTGACAAACCGTTCCCGGCTCCAACAGCTTGCCGATATCCACCGCCGCGGCGGGACTGAAGCTACCGGCGAAATCCTGCTCGATCCTTGGGACGGCTTCAGAGAAGATGTCGAGGAAGCGGTCAACCAGATCAACGTCTCCCATCGCGTGCGGCGCAAGGTCAGCGGCGCCCTGCACGAAGACACGCTCTACGGGCCAACCCACGAAGACAATGTGTTCGTCGTGCGCAAGCCGCTTGAAGGACTCACCTTGTCCATGATCGACGAGATCCGCGACCCGCAAGTCCGCGAAATTGTTGTCCAGCGGCTATACCAGCACGGGATCGAGCATGGCCGGGGTAAGAACGCCAAAATCCCGCCGGAAGTGTGGAAGGAACCACTCTTGATGACCCGAAAATCCAGCAGACACTCGGCCCAACCGGCAATCATCCGAAAAGTCCGACTGCTCAAACGCGATCAAACCATCCAGCCGATCCGCGCCGGCGCCGCACACGTCAAACCGGGCTCTACGCACCACCTGTGCATCTTCGAGTGGGAAGAAAACGGCCGGACCCAACGCGACGCCGTCTTCGTCACCATGCTAGAAGCCACTCATCGGCTCCGCGAACAATATCGCCGAATCCAGGAAGTCAAAAAAGAACTCGAAAAACAGTCCCTCGACGAAGCCGAATACAACCGGCAACTCGACCTCGCCCGCCGACGTATCGTCAACCACGAACTCCCGCTCATCCAAAGAACTCACCCAACCCGTCCGGATGCAAAGTTTGTTATGTCGCTAAGCCGCGGAGAAATGGTGCAGGGGACGTTTAATGGGCAAGAACGACTCGTAGTGGTCCGCACCTCTGTTTCAACGGAGAACAGAATAGTATTTGTGATCCACACGGATGCGCGACGCGACAAAACGATCAAGAAGTTCTCCCCAACAGTCAATACACTCAACGCACGCAAGGTCACTGTCGACCCACTCGGCCGGATCCGCCCGGCAAACGACTGAACCCTGGTCTAAATTTGCGGCGGCGGATTCTTGTTGCAACCCCCTGGGACTCCAATTATCCTGGAAATGTTGGGCCTGGATGCTGCTGCGCCTGCCACGGAGGGTTCCCGTTGACCTCCGTTGCCGGACCTGGACATGATTAAGCGGACAATTGAAATCTCGCGCGAGCCGGCCCACCTGGCCGTGAAACTTGAGCAACTCCTCATCAAGCGCAACGGGGAAAACGTCGGTAGCATCCCTTGTGAGGATATCGGCGTCGTACTTGTCGACCACCCGGGTACGACCTATTCCCACGCCGCGCTGACCTGCCTGGCCGCCTCCAGCGCGACCGTGGTTCTCTGCGGGCGGGACCACCTTCCGGCCGCCATTGTGCTGCCCTTTTCCGACCATTCGCAAATCGTCTGGCGGCTCAACGACCAGTTGGCCGTCGGCAAACCGCTTTGCAAGCGGCTATGGAAACAGCTTGTCCAGGCCAAGATTCGCGGCCAGGCCGCCCACCTGCCGCCCGACTGCTCGGCCCGATCCAAACTGCTCGAACTGGCACGCGGCGTCCGATCCGGAGATCCGGCCAACGTCGAGGCCCAGGCCGCACGAATCTATTGGGCCAACTGGATCGCCGACGGAGAGTTCCGACGCGATCGCGACGCCCAGGGAATCAACGCCTTTCTGAACTACGGCTACGCGGTCGTCCGGGCGGCCACCGCCCGGGCAATCGTCGCCGCCGGGCTGTTGCCTTCCGTCGGACTGCACCACCACAACCGCTCCAACGCCTTCTGCCTGGCCGACGATCTCGTCGAGCCGCTCCGCCCGCTGGTCGACCGACGTGTCTACGAGTTACACGAACTCGGTTATACCGACCTCGACCAGCACGCCAAGGCCGCCCTGCTGGAACTGCTCACCCTGCCGGTCCGCATGGGTGGTGAAACCGGACCGCTGATGGTCAACCTGCACCGCATGGTCGCTTCCCTGGTCCGCTGCTACCAGGGGAAGGCCAAACAACTGGAGATACCCGAGGCGTGTTGATTAACGGGTACCGATGTATGTGGGTCATGACGATGTTCGATCTGCCGACCGATACGAAGCAGGCCCGCCGCGAATATGCGCTCTTTCGCAAGCACCTATTGCGCGACGGGTTCAGGATGCTACAATACTCGGTCTACATTCGGCACTGCCCGAGCAAGGAAAATGCAGCCGTCCACATCCAGCGGATTGCCAGCCACACCCCTCCGGATGGGGAGGTGCGCATCATCACTATCACCGACAAACAGTTCGAAAGGATGTCCGTATTTTGGGGAAAAATCCGCAAAACTCCCGAGACTGCACCCCCTCAACTACAGCTTTTCTGACCCGACAGGTCACTCAAGTTGTTACGACAACACGACTTAGGCGGGAAAGAGTGTAACCGATCCCAGCCTGCGAGCAATCCGCAACCGGACTGCTCGATGGATATGCGGCGGATATAGTGTAACCGATCCCAGCCTGCGAGCAATCCGCAACCTGTCCAACTGCGCGCCGAAATCGCTGGCCAGTGTAACCGATCCCAGCCTGCGAGCAATCCGCAACTTCCTCGCATTGCGTCTCCTTCGTGGTGATGAGTGTAACCGATCCCAGCCTGCGAGCAATCCGCAACGGTCTCGTCCATGCTCAGGCCCGCGGCCAGAGTGTAACCGATCCCAGCCTGCGAGCAATCCGCAACCGCGCCGCAGTCGGGGCGCAGCCGGGGGTGGAGTGTAACCGATCCCAGCCTGCGAGCAATCCGCAACATCATCGACTTCGGTCCCGGCCCCGGCGTGAGTGTAACCGATCCCAGCCTGCGAGCAATCCGCAACAGGGTGATCGGACGGCCTCGATGGGACGGAAGTGTAACCGATCCCAGCCTGCGAGCAATCCGCAACCTCCGTATCGGCGTCGACGTTTGCCGGCACAGTGTAACCGATCCCAGCCTGCGAGCAATCCGCAACGAGGCGTCGAGCCGGCCCCCGTCCACCGGAAGTGTAACCGATCCCAGCCTGCG
>JAUWHT010000269.1 GCA_030605745.1 Pirellulales bacterium
CCCGGTTCGCCAATTCCGAATTTTTGATCTTGACCAGCAGTTTACGGATGACTATATTTCGTTGTGCTAGCAGTGATTGCTGACACGCCGGTACTGCGTGACCGGTCCAAAAAACCGCAAACCTCGCCCGTGCTGAGTATACACCTGATTTTTTCCCCTTTTTCCCCTTTCCCTTCTTCCCTCATTACACATTTTTCCTGGTCGTTTTTCTGCGGGGTTTTTTCTTCGCGGGGCCTTTCTCGGCACGGATCTTCAGCAAATCGAGTGCCGACTGGAAGGTCACGTCCTCGGTGGTCGTTCCGCGTGGAAGCGAGGCGTTAGTCCTGCCGTCGGTCACGTATGGTCCGTATCGGCCTTCCAACAATTGGACCGGCTTACCGGTGACCGGCGAGGGGTCAAAAACCTTCAGCGGCTCCCGGCGGCTGCCGGTGCTGCGACCTCTCTTTGGCTGGGCCAGTAACTCCAGCGCCTGCTGAAGCGTCACCTCCAGCGGTGAGAGATCGTGCGGCAACGAGCGGGTCTCCTGATCGCACTTCACGTACGGCCCGTAACGCCCGTTGAACGCTACCACCGGCCGGCCGCTTTCCGGATGATTGCCCAAGGTGCGCGGAAGCGACAACAGCTTCAGCGCCAGTTCCAGATCGACCTCATCGGGCGACATGCCCCTGAGCAACGAGGCGTTCTGCGGCTTTTGATCGTCTTCGGTGGTACCGCGTTGCACGTAAGGTCCGAAGCGGCCGACCTTCAGAAAGACGGGTTTGTGCATATCGGGACATATCCCTAGCGGCTCGTCGGCGACCGCAGCTTTATCGAGCATCTCCAAGGCCGCCTCGACGGTGAGTTCGTCGGGCGGCAGCTTCTCCGGCAGACTTGCCCGGCGCTCGCCCTGCTCGAGGAACGGCGCGTACCGGCCAACGCGGACGAAAATCTCGGCCGCCTTCTTCCCCCTGCCTTTCGGCTTGCCCAGGAAAATCTGGCAGACGGAACGGGCGTCGATCTCCTCGACCTTGTTTTGCAATTGCTGTTTCAGGCCCGGGTGGGCGTTGCCGAAGTAAAACGCCTTGAGGTAATCCACGTAGCCCAACTCACCACGGCTGATCGCATCCAACTCGTCCTCCATCTCGGCGGTGAACTGGTAGTCCACCAGGTCCGGCAGATGCTCCTCGAGCAACCTTGATACCGCAAACGCGGTCCAAGTGGGCACCAGGATGTTGCTGCGCTTCAGTTTGAAGACATAATTCCGGGCGAGGATCGTGTCGATGATCGAGGCGTATGTGCTCGGCCGGCCGATCCCCATCTCCTCCAGCGCTCGGGTGAGCGAGGCTTCGCTGTAGCGGTTTGGCGGGTTGGTCGTGTGACTCTTCGGATGCAGCTTGCGGCACCTGAGCACCTCGCCGACGGACAGCTTCGGCAGGACGTCCTCCTTGTCAGCCAGTTCGGCCTCCGGATCGTCGGAGCCCTCGACGTATGCTCTGAGATAGCCGGGAAACTCGATCGTCTTGCCGCTCTGCTGGAAGACGGCCCCGTCCAACTCGACGGTAATGATAATCCGGTGTCCCCGAGCGTCGGCCATCTGGCTGGCCACCGTCCGCTTCCAGATCAGGTCGTAGAGCTTGAATTCCTCCGCAGTCAGCTCCCCGCGGAGCGCATCGGGGAAGTCGAACGGGTGCCCCGCCGGCCGGATCGCTTCGTGGGCCTCCTGGGCATTTTTCACCTTGGTTTGATAGACGCGTGGCTTCTCCGGCAGGTACTCCTTGCCGTACTGCGAGGCGACCAGGTTACGAGCGGCCTCAACCGCCGCCGCCGCCAGACTCGTCGAATCGGTCCGCATGTACGTAATATGGCCGGTCTCGTATAGGCTCTGGGCTACCTGCATCGTGCGTCTGGCCGGGAAGCCGAACTTGCGGTTCGCTTCCTGCTGCAAGGTGCTGGTTGTAAAGGGCGGGTACGGCCGGGTCGTGTAAGGCTTGTCCTCCAGGTTCGCCACCCGGCACCCGGCGGCCTTCAGACGTAAAACCAACTCGACGGCCTGTTTTTCGTCCAGCAGCAGCAGGTTGGGATCCTTGAGTTTTCCGGAGGCCGGATCGAAGTCGCGCCCGGTCGGAATCCTCCGCCCGCTGAGCGAAACCAATGTCGCCTCAAAGCGCTCTCCGCTGGCCTTCTCGAACGTGCCAAGTAGATCCCAGAACGTGGCCACCACGAAGGCCATCCGCTGCCGTTCCCGCTCGATGATCAGCCGGACCGCCACACTTTGCACCCGCCCGGCGGAAAGTTTGGGCCGGATCTTACGCCACAACAGGGGGGAAACATCGTAACCATAGAGCCGGTCCACGATCCGCCGGACCTCCTGGGCTCGGACCAGGTTGGTGTCAATCCCGCGAGGCTCCTTCAGCGCCTCGCGGATCGCCTCGCCGGTGATCTCGTGGAAGACCAGCCGGTGGACCGGCACCTTCGGCCTGAGCACCTGGCAAAGGTGCCAGCTTATGGCCTCGCCTTCGCGGTCCTCGTCGGTCGCCAGGTAAAGGTCCTTGGCGTCTTTCAACAGGGCTTTCAGCTTGCGGACCTGTTGGGTCTTCTCGCGTGGGATGACGTAAACCGGGTCGAAATCCTGGTTGACGTTGACGCCCAGGTAGGCCCAGTCCTCCCCCTTGTACCTCGCCGGGATTTCCTTGGCGCCTTGTGGCAAGTCGCGGATGTGACCGATGCTTGCCTCGATGGTGTAGCCTCGGCCAAGGAACTTGCCAATTGTGCGGGCCTTGGCAGGCGATTCGACGATCACCAGGGATTTCTTGTGTTTGGCTGAGGCTGTTTTTTTCTTGGCCATGTCACTGCTGGCGATCTGGGGAATTTAGGGGGAGATCGTGAGTATTTATCAGCGATTCGCCGTCCATTTCCTGAGTCGACCGGCCGGGCGCCCGATCATTGCTCGATTCGGCCCGATCCGGCACACGAATTGGGCCTGGAATTGTACCAGGCGTTGCCATCCGTACAATCGGCTTCTATTTGGGATTGCATTTGGGCGAATCCGCCTTAGAATTGCCCCCATGGCCAGCCCGTTCCGCGTATTTCGCAAGCACCAGAAGGTCCTGATCGCTACCTTGGGCCTGTTGGCTATGATCGCCTTCGTGTTCCTCTCCGGCCCGGTGCTGGACAGCCTGATGTCCGGTTCCAACCGCAACCCGGTGGTGGTCGAGACCTCTGAGTACGGGAACCTGCGGGAGTCGGAACTCGACGCGCTGCGGAGACGGCGGCAGAAGGTGCTCCAGTTCCTCGGCCGAATCCAGCAGGCGGTCCTCCAGGCCGACGGCGCGGCCCAACAGGCCCGAGCCGTGGAAAACGCAATCGGCCCGGCCTCCGAACAGGCCGTCGTGGACACCTGGCTGTACGCCCAACACGCCGAACACCTCGGCCTGGTTGTCAGCAACCACGCGGTCAACCAGTTCATCAGGACCCTGACGGAAGATCGGGTCACGTCGCACGAGTTGAAAACGATTTTCAAGAACATTGGCGTCAGGCAGAGGCAGTTTTTCGAACTGATGCGGCATGAACTGCTGGCCCTGCAGTTGCGAATGATGTTCAACGTCAGTTTGGCCGGCACAACGCCGGCACAACGCTGGGACTATTTCACCCGCTTGAAACGTCAGGCCACCGTCGAGGTGCTGCCGGTCAAGGTGACCGATTTCCTCGGCCAGGTTCCCGACCCGGACGAGAAGACCCTGCGAACGTTCTTCGAGAAGTACAAGGACAATTACCCGAACCCCGACTCCCCCGAGCCGGGGTTCCATCAGCCACACAAGATCGCCGTCCGGTACTTCAAGGCAGATCCCGAGAAGTTCATCGGCCCCGACGTGATCACCGACGAGGAAGTCAAGAAGTATTACGAGGAACACAAAGAGCTTTTCGATCAAATGGCGCCGAGCGAGGACGAAGAGCCCGAAGCTGTGGAGGAAAGCGAGGCAGAGAAGCTGGAAGCTGAGGAAGATAGTAAAGCCGAAAAACCGGATACCGAACAGGAAGAATTAACCCCCAAGCCATCCCAGGCCGGCAATGACAAGAAGAAGGACGACAAGCCCAAAGACCCACTGGCCGGCCGCGTGGGCGAAATGGTTCGCAGGCAGTTGGCCTACCAGAAAGTCGATGAGGTCCTCGGCCGGCTCCAGGAAAAGGTGAACCGGTACCGCAACCTGTACATCCGGTATGAAGTCGACCGGATCAAGGACAAACAGGCCAAGCCGCCGAAAAAACTCGATTTCAAGGCGATTGCCAAACAGAACAATCTAACCACCGGCAAAACCACTTTGATCTCGCAATTGGACGCCCAGGACTTCGAGATCGGGAGTTCCTACGTCGATGCCCGGATCCCGTTTGCCCTTTACGCCTTCGAGGATAATTGGCCGCTGCACCTGACGGCCACGTCGGTGGACCTACAGGGCAACCGCTACCTGTTCTGGAAGGTTAAGGACGTCAAGGAGCGGATACCCAAGTTCGAGGACCGGGGAGTTCGCCGGCGGGTGCTGCGGTCGTGGAAGACAGTACAAGGGCGAAGCTTTGCCATGAAGGAGGCCCAACGGCTGGCCGACCAGGTCCGAAAGGCCAAAAAGTCGCTCAGCGAAGCCTTTGCCGACCGGCCGGGTATCCGCGTCGTGCAGTCGCCCCCGTTCAGTTGGCTCACCCGCGGTGCCGTGCCGGCCATATCCTCGCCCGGCACGCCGCCCAGGCTCAGCCAGGTCGAAGGGGTGGATCGCCCGGGGCCCGATTTCATGCGCAAGGTCTTCAGCCTGGGAAAGGGCCAAATCGGCGTGGCGATGAACCAGCCGCAGACGGTTGCCTACGTCGTCGAAGTAACCGAGGTCAACCCGTCGGACAAGGTGTTGTGGGCACAGTTCAAAGTCGACGCCTACAACACGTATTCAACCGTGGCCAACGAAGACAAGATGCAAACGGCCCGGGCCTGGCAGAACGAACTCAAGTCGGCCGCCGGGCTGCACTGGCAGCGCAAGCCC
>JAUWHT010000057.1 GCA_030605745.1 Pirellulales bacterium
TGGCGTACATCCGGTATCCGGTTCATGTTAGCGACCTGCAGCGAGAGGACTGGGTCGAACAACGAGAAAATGTTCTAACATCAGCATTAGACCGCTATAAACCCAAGAAATCCTTGCCAACATCGTGAGGCACTACCCAAAAAAGGGAACGGGGTGTTTCTTCTCTTGTGGGCATTGGAAGTATCCAGCGTCGACTTGACAACGTCGCGCAGGTGGTTAGACTACAAGTGTATGCCGTTTGCAGGAGCCGTTCCTGTCCGGATGATGCCGTGAAACAATCGAATTGGAGACTATCATGCAAAGGCAAGTTGGACGAAGAGAGTTCCTGCAACTGGCAGGAGCCGGGACTGCGCTGTGCCTTGGTGGTTCGAGCATTCTGGCGTTTGGTGCAAATCCGAAAGGATCAAAGCTCATAAGCCCGGGATGTAGAAGAACAAAGGTCAAAGTTGCCAGACTTTACATGGCAACTCCACACGGCCACTGGCCCAAACCGACGTTGAATTTTCAAGATGAAATCCGGTTTTATGAATCGGAGTTCGCCAAACTAAAAGACGAGTTGTCTGACATAGAGTTCGTTGTCGATGAGCTGGTCACTTCTCCTGGGCAGGTTGGCTCGATCAAAAGCAGATTGAAAGATGTTGACGGCATCATGGCGATCCATTTTAACAATGGGGTAAGGCCAATTCTCAATGAGATTCTTAGCGTAGGTCGGCCCACGACGGTTTTCGCCGTTCCATATTCCGGCCATGATTGGGTGGGTTTCGGCGCTCTGCAGAAACAACCACTGGGAGCGAAAATGGCGTGCATGCTCACCAGTGATTATCGACAACTGGCGGTTGCCATTAGACCTTTCCGTGCGATTCACCATCTAAGAGAAGCCAAAATCCTTAACCTTACAACTCGATCATTTGCGAAGTATGCTGACGACATGAAGAACAAGTTCGGCACGGAGATTAAGCCTGTCGAACTCAAACGAGTGATCGATGCCTGTAATGCCGTTGACGATAACGAAGCAAAGGCAGAGGCCGATCGATGGACCAAAGGAGCCACAAAAGTTGTGGAACCGTCCGCGAAAGAGATTTTCAAGTCCTGCAAGCTGGCACTGGCTTTTGAAAAGCTGTTGGATGAGGAAGATGCGACTGTGATGACCGCCGACTGCTACGGCAGCATGTTCCGCCCGCTCTGCCAGTCTTACGCCTACCCCTGCCTTGGTTTTTGCCGGTTGAACAACATGGGATTGGGCGGCATCTGTGAATCGGATTTACAATCTGCCATGACCCACATTCTGTTCCAGGGATTGGTGGGAAAGCCCGGTTTCATAAGCGATCCCACGATGGATGAATCCAAGAACAGCATCATTCTGGCCCACTGCTTGGGTACAACAAAGATGGACGGGCCGGATAAACCGGCTGCTCCATACAAGCTGCGCACGGTTATGGAACGTCAAGAAGGGGTTACGCCACAGGTGAAGATGCGCATCAGCCAGAAAGTTACCCAGACGAAGCTGGTGGGTACCGGGCTGTTACCTTACTTCACCGGTGAGATCATCGACGCCCCAGTGGCGATTGACATGGACAGAGGATGTCGTACGAAGATCACAGTCAAGATAAACGGTGATGCAGAGAAGCTGTGGAAAAACTGGGCACACGGGCTCCACCGCGTGACATGCTACGGAGATATCACCAAGGAACTCGCGCATTTCTGCAGGTTCAAGGAAATCAAGATGGTAAATGAGGCAGTATGACGACTGTCCCCTTCCGAGTCCCTGTCACCTCTGGACTTCCTGATCGTGGACCGTGAGCACGAGCATCGGGCGGGTGCTCTCAATTCGCATTTCCGACCAGCAGGCATGATCGCCGGACGGGTTGTCGGCCGGCCCGACGTCGGCGATCAGTTTGATTTGCACCCGCCGGCCGGCCCAACGCGACAGGTCGGCCTCAAGTGGTGTCCACGCATGGCGGATCCATTGTTTCTCGGCCACGATGGTCTCTGTTCCGCCGGGCTCGACCACCGCGATGCGAAATAGGATCCCGTCGGCCGGGTCGCTGCCGTCGGCCTTGCCGATCTGGCAGCGGAAAGCGGCCTTCGGCTCACTAGGTAGTTCGACCGGATCGAACAAGGCCAGTGCGTAACCCACGCCGCCCTTGTACGGCGGATGCATGAAGAGGCATTCCTTGGTAACTCCACCGCAGGTCCTCTTCTTCGTGAAGTCTACCGTGGCACTCGTCGTGGCCCTGTTGGCGAGCGTCAGACGTTCTTCCGCAGCCCCTCGCAGCCGCTGGCCAGTTTGGAACCGTTTGGGCATCGCAGCCACCGGAACGATCTCCTTTTTGGCCTTCAGCCACCACTTTCGCTGGTAGCTAAGCCCGCCTGCGACCACCTCGAGCGGCACCACGCGGACCTCTTCCTGCTGGGGCCGGTCGAGCGGAAACTCCAACTGCACCGTCTTTTCCGGCTCCAAGGTGATCTTTGATGCCTGTCCGGCAAGGCTGACTTCCCCTTCAGTAGCAGCCGGCAAGTGCGGCGTAAGGTCGAGATGATACGCGCGGTCGATCGTCAACCGCGCATCCACCAGGGGAACCACCGTAAAGTCGATCCACGCACCGTCGAATTGCTGCCACAACCGCGCACCCGGGCGCGCGTCAACAGGCACACGGAACGTGTGCTGCGTCTTGCCGTCAACTTGCACGCTTTCGCCGGGGACCACCTTTTCCCGATCGCACTTCAGCACAAGGTCCGGCACGGCTCCCGGCGTAAGCAAATAACTGAATGCCTTGGCCACCGGCACGACGTAGACCAGGCCACGGCTCAGCCGGGTTTCGGCCGGGCCGATCGGCTGGCCCGCTTCGTCCAGCGCTACCGCAGTTGCCGAGCGGCCATCCAGTGAAACGCCGAACGACGAGCACTTGCCGACCGGGATTACCTCGATAGTGCCGTCGTCACGCTTGTGCACGATCAGTTGGCCGTCGCAGGCCGCCTTGTCGAAGCGGGTGAACCGGCCGCGGCCGTCGGCATAAATGTATACCGGCGAGTCCACGTAATCGGCCCGATGACCGTCGATCAGCTTGCTCCACGCAACCAGCTTGCCGTCGCGCGTGTCGGCGGCGAACCAGCCGTTAGGCGGCAGTTCGCCGTCGGGCGTTTTCCAGGTCTCCGTCGGATGGCCGTTGACCACGACTTTTAGGCCGTTGGAGTACGTCGTGACAATCTGCGACCGCCGGTAAGCGCCCGTCGCTACCGCGGCACTGGTATCCAACAGCTTGCCGCGCTCGTCGGCGTAGTGGATGTCGGTGGCAATTTCCTGGGCGTACCGGGCGTGGACCTGTTGCAGATTGAAATAGCTCCGCACCGTGTTGGTCATACCCCCTGCACGAATCAGGAACCCCGTGTGACCGAACGCCAGCGTGGCCGCCAGGAAGCGGTCGAACTGGGCTTCTCGCTCCTCGGGCGTGAAGTCGCGCCACTGTTGGTAGCTGAAAAACATGAAGGGGTAACCCATGCCGAAATTGCAGCACAGTGGGTGCAGCTTGCGCAGATCGAAGTCGACCAGCCACGGGTTTTCCGGAAGCTTGGCCAATTGGTCCTGGGCATAGTTGCCGTCGGTCAGCCCGCAGTAGTACCAGTGGTTGTTGCCCTCGCTGTAGACCGGTCCGTTCCAGGTCTTCTTCTGGTGCAGCATGATCTCGCCGTAGGCGTAGAAGGTGGCGGCGAAGGTGCCGGCGCCGGGCACCCGGGCGTCGAAATCGCAATACTGCCAGGGCCTGACTGCCGTATGCACGTCGCAGTAAGCCGTATCGAGTTGGAATTTCTCTTGAATCACTGGCGCCAACTTGGCTTCGAATTCAACCGCCCGCGCCGGTTTCGGGTTGTAGCATCGCGCCCAGGACCTTCGCCAATCGCCGTTGGAAGTCCGTGTTACGCAGTCTTCGTTCCAATGCTCGTTGACCGGGGCGAGGTCGGTGTATTGGTTGTAGATGCCGTACCTGAATCCGAGAGCTCGAATCTTCCGGGCATAATCCGCTTGTCCTTCGTCGCCGCCTTTGCCGGGCGCGGCCCGGGTGCGGAAAGTGAAGCTCTCGCAGCCGTCGCGCCAGCCGGTTTCGTGGTCGGTAATCACGACCTTGGTCATGCCGTATCGGGCGACGTTCTTCCAATGAGTATAGTCGCGTTGTCGATTCGAGGCGCCGTGTGCCCGCCAGAGCCGCTCGCCGGCAACGTGCATCCACGGCGATTTGGGATTGGGGATGTTCGGCAGCACTTCCTCAAACCGCGGTGATACGGTCAGGAACAACCGCTCGAAGCAGTCGTTCCGCCGGCCGTCGGTCTTGGGCAGGTAGCGCGAGCCGCCGTTGTACGTCACACCCGCCTCGGTCACTTCGTTGGCTGCCCAAAGCGCCGAAGCATTTGACCGATAGTAGTCGATCAGTGCCATCAGGAACAGGGGCTTGTTGGGCGGCCCGGCGACAAGGACCGCCGGTCGGTGCCGATCGCAGGTGAGATACGGCAGCGTGACCAGTCGAGGGTTGTCCACCCCGACGGCTTTGCCGATGCGGAACTCGCCCACTCCGCCGCCTGCACATTTCACGTCGACCACCAGCGACTTCTGCCAGAGGCGAAAGGTGTAAGTCACCTCGGCCGTGTGGTTGCCCCATTTGCACTGCCACGACGAGACGACCGTATCGCCAACTTGTTCGCAGCGCAGCAGTTTGGTGTTTTCCGGCGTTGGCAACTCCGACTTGCCGTCTGTGGCAAAGTAAATGCCGCCCTGGGCCATTGGCTGAAACGCGCCGGCCGCATCGACCCATTCAGCCGTCACGTCGCTCAGCGTGCCGGTGACCGGCTTGTAGCGATAGACCAAGTGACCGTCGCTGCCGCGATAGTGGAACTCGAACGTGTCGCCCGACTTTTCAAGGCCAACCTTGAACTCGGTCGTGAGGTTGTCCGGCAGGATGGTTTCCTCTCGCGTGGGGAACGGCAGCCGACCCGGCCCGGTGTTGGTTCCAACCGTTTGTCCGGGCAGTGGGTCGATTCCCCGCTTGGGCCGCGGCTCGAAGGTAAGCGGCGGCAACTGCTCCCGGTAAATAGCCAGGTTGTCGAAGTAGAGCAACCGATCGTCCTTGTTCCGTCCGCCGGTAATTTCGATACCTTCGAGAACCACATCGTCTTGCACAGCCGCAAGCTGCTGTGGGTTCAACCGGCGATGCATTACCCACCACTCTTTCCAGCGCACCCTTCCCATCGAGACACGAATTGGCTGGTCGTCACGACCGCGCAGCAAGACATACACCTCAACCTGTGGTGTGCTTTTGTCCGGGGCCCAGGCCAAGTTGTTGCCGTAGACCCAAAAATTCACGCAATCCAGCGGCCCGGGGACCGGCACGGGCTTAGGTGGACGCAGCACGACGCGGGGCGCATCGCCTTCGCCGCGGTAGACGAGTTTGCCCACGTGCTTGCCCCAAAGTTGTTGTTCGCGCGATCGGACAAACGTGGCCACGGCATCGTGGCACTCGACGGTCCATCCATCGAGGTTCTCGAAATCCACAAGCGGCTGTCGCACGTCCTCCGTTCGGTTGGCCCAGTCCATTTCGTATGGCCGCCGGCCGACCGATTCGTCGGCCGCAGCAACCGCAGTAAGAATCCATAGGACCGAAAGCATCAAAAGAAATCTGGTACTGGTCATTTCTTGGTCTCCTGGGGGGTGGGGGAGATGACCGGTATAGTGGCTACAGAAAGCCAAGGTAGGCAATTGGCATTCTACACCCGCCACAGGTGCCTGTCAAACGGATTATCCGCTTTCGCTCGGCATCACCCGAACGTAGGACATGACCTCGAGCGTATTGCCGGGATTGCGATCCGTCTCGATGCGAATCTTCCCGCTCACCTTCCCCGACGCCTCGCCAGCAGTAAAGGTGACCGGGAGCAGATGTAAAGTTTTTGCTGTCTGGGGTACGCTGCACTTGAATCGGTCGTCGTCGCAACGGACGGCGACGATCCGAAACAGTTCCCGGCCTTGGACCACCAATTGCTTGGTTACCGTCTGCCCCGTCTCGACCACGCCCAGCATCAGCGGCGACGGCCGGATTCTGAGCGCGCGAACCACCGCCCCCTCAACCGCTACCGGAACACGCGACGCCTGCTTGCGCAAATCGTTGGTCACCAGCGCCAGGTGGTCGCGAATGTAGCCCGCCGGAGCATCGTCCTCGAGCGTGACCAACAGGTCGTAAGTCACCTGTCCCAGTGCGCGGGAGGTTTCCACGGCTTGGGCATGAATGTGCGGATTAGCGGATTCAACGCTCTTGATCCGCCAATCGTCTCGGCCGGCATAATTGATGCTCACCTTCCGCCGGGCGCTGGTCCCCTGAGCAACCGAGCCGAACTGCACCACTCCCGGCTGCACGACCACGTCGCTGCGGATGTAGCTGTGGGTGTGCAGTTGGACTTCTGCCGGGAACGGCAGATCGAAGACGACCGTCAGCGTGGAATCCTTTCGGCCCAGAAAGCTGCGCGTGTCCAACGCGACCACGATCTCAGATTTATCCCAGGTTTTCAGTGTCCGCTTGGTGATCTGCGGGATGGTACATCCACAACTCGAGCGGACCGCCGAGATATGGGCGGTTTCTTCGTAGATGTTTTCGAGCAAAAAGCGGTGTTCGACCTTGGCCCCGCGGGCAACCGTGCCGAAGTCGTGGCTCGTATGATCGAACATCTCTTTGGCCCAGTCCTGACCAAAACCGGTCGAAGCGGCCGGCAGGAACAACAGCAGTGCAAACAAAATCCTCCGTGTCACGACTAAATTCTCCAAAGGCTATTATGGCGTGCTTTAATCAAAAATCAAATACCCAAACCCCTCCGGCATTACCTTGGTTGCGGCTGGGGGCGTCCAGCTTTGGAAGCCGACGCCGGGGACGGTCCGCTGGATGCCGACCGCCCAGACGGTGTGCGAAGCGGGGTAGCGGCCGGTGAGTTGGTCCAGTGGGATGGCTGCTTCGGCGGTCCAGGTGTCGTCGGTCACTTCGGCGGCGACGAACCAGGTGGGATTCCAGCTTCGATCGCCCCAGCAGCCGTCGCTCGTCCAGCCGCGATGGTCGATCGAGAGCCGATAGTACGTGGCGAAGTCGCGATCGATGTCCAGAAACAGATCAACACGGTCGTGGGCCGAAAGATCACCGTCGCGCGGTCGGGGGCCATCGGTCGCCTTGTACTTTGCACCGGGTGCCCGGCGGCAGTTGATCGCTAGGTAGAGGAACTCGGCGTCGTAGGCCAGCATGACCACGCCGGGCCACTGGGCGTCGTCGTACCGTGCGCTTTTCAGCTCGGCCGGTTTACCCTGCTGCCAAACGGCGTCGTCAAATCGCCCGTTCAGGCGGGGTTTGGATCGGGCTGCTGCGCAGTGCAGCACCGGCTTCGGCGGCTGGCCTTTCGGCTCGGCCAGCCACCTTTCGCCCTGGGCACAGGCCCGCCACGGGTCGTGGGTGGCGCTGCGGCTTTTGGACAGGTAGAACCGCTCGGCCTGTCGCGGGAAACCCTGCTTGCGATGGGCCACGGCCAAGGGGAACCTCAGCGCCGGATCGGCGAACAGCTCGGGCCGGGTCTGCTCGATCTGCCGGCCGAGCTGCGCCGCCCGACCTGGGCGGTCCTCTTGCTGCGAGCTGTCGATCGACAGTGCCGAGGCCTGGCGGACGGCGTACCGTTGCGCGCCATCAGTGCGCCATGCCGGCTCGCCGCCGGCGTAGTATTGGACCAGCCAAAGCAGCGCCGGCCGGCTGAGCGGATGGTCGGCGTAGCGGTCGCAAAGCAGCTCGAACGTCTCGGCCGCCAGCGGCCAGCGGCCCGAGTGATAATACTGCTGTGCAAGCTGGTAGAGGATCCGGCCCGCGCTGCGGGGGTCCAAGCCCCGGGTGAGTTCGCTGGTCTGTGCCAGTAGTTGCGAGCCGTGCTGCGGGTCCTTTTCTGATTGTTCGAGGATGGCCTGCATGTTGCGTCGCCGCTGGGCCATGCGCCGCAGCAGGTCGAGACCCTCGGCCGGCGGTTCGATCAACTCGCGTCGTGCATCCCCGCCCGGGGAAAGCACAATGCCGCTGAAGAAATCGCGTCGGCCTTGCTCTTGCGGCAGGTGATTGACAAGCAATCGGAAGCCGAGTGTCTGCGGCGCGACGCCGAAGCGGTCTTCCAACAGGCCCCGCGGCGCAGCGGCCACCTCGGCCAGCGAGCGGCCCAGCCGGGCTGCCAGCTTGGCGGTCGTCAGGTCGGTCGAACCGCGAGCCCCACGCGGCAACGAGGCGTAGACCTTCTTCACCTTCCACGGCCGAAGTCCGGCGTGGGTAATCTGCTGGGCGAAGCAGGTCGGATCGGCCGCCCGCTCGACCGCCCGCAGCACCATTTGATTGACCAGGTGGCCAAGCGGGTCGTCGCCCTGCGGGCTGGCATCGTGGGTAACGATCACCTCGGGCCGCCAGAGGCGGACCTGCCGGGCGATGTGCGCTTCCAAATGCTGTAAGCCCCGGGCGTCGTTCGCCCGGTCCCAACCGTCGATGATCTGCCTGGCCCCAAGGCCCAGGCCGGCCTGTCGCAAGGGGAACCGCCAGGTGGCGTGTGCATCGCTGGCGCCGACGGCGACCAGTGCCTCGTGCAGCCGGTCGGCCGGGTGGACCTGGCCGCGTGGCCGGGGATCGAGGTCGCGGCGGCCCAGCACTTCGACCACGCCCAAGTACCCATCGTTGCCCGAGAGTCGGGCGAACAGCTCCAGCGGCACGTCGCGTCCGGTGGCGAAGATGCCCAACAGAGCGGCCCGGGCGCCGCCGGCCCGCCGGCGCCGCCAACTCTGCCCGCCGTCGTCGGTGGCCAGGATCGTTCCCAACGCCCCGACGGCCCAGCCGTGCCGGTCGTCGATAAACGCCAGTGCGTGGATGGGTAACTGCGTGCCGGTGGCAAAGGCGGTCCACGTTCGGCCGGCGTCAGCCGTATGGAACACCCGGCTGCCCGGCACACCGGCGATCCAGGCTTTCGGCCCGCGGACGGCCAGGGCCATGAAGTCGAAGTGGCCGGCCATTCCTTCGGGCAGTTCGCCGGGCGTGGTCTGCCAGCTTGCGCCCAGATCGCCGGTCAAAAGCACCAGGCCCCCGTCGCCGACCAGCCAGCCGTGTACCGGTCCGACGAGTTTCATTCTTGTCAGATTTCGCAGTCCGAAGCTGCCCATGCGTGCCGGCCGGATGCCGCCCCGCTGGACCATGGCCACCGTGCCGCTGCGGCCGGCCAGGTTCCCGGTGTGTGGATCGAGGAAATCGCCGGAAAGCCAATGCGACAGCGACATATTCTCGCCGGAAAGCGGCGTCCAACTCCGACCGCCCGTCTCGGTGACAAACACGCCCGAGGGAAACATCGCCGACCGGCAGCCGATCGCCCAGCCGTGACTGCGATCGAAGAACCGGACCTGTTTCAAGGCCGGCAGGAGGAGTTTCGGATTATGGTGCCAATGGCGACCGCCGTCGCGAGTGGTCAGCAACACGCCGGAACTGGTGTGGGTATAGGGATGCGAGAATCCACCGGCCGCCCAACCCGTCCGCCGATCGATGAACCAGACCGACGCCAATGGGCACGTTACGCCGGAACGTTGAAGCCGCCAGCGCTTGCCCCCGTCGTCGGAATGCCAAATGGTCCCACGATCGCCGACGGCCCAGCCGTGCTCCGGGTCGACGAAGCAGACGTCCGCCAGCCGGGCGTCGCTGCGAAACGCCTCGCAGGCCATCGGATCACAGCCCGGAAGGTCGTTCCTTGCTGCCGCAACATCGGGCGGTGCCTGCGCGATCAGCAACAATGCCAGCACCACGGGGCCGGTCATGGCTCATGCCTCCCAAGTGGGGAGCGGGTGTCCGTTCCAAGCTCGCCGATTGTAGCGGAAACCGACCGATACCCAAAGCCGAGAAGATGGGACTTCGTCCCAGCCACGGATGACGCTCCCCTTGCATCCACGGCTGTCGGGCGGTAGAGTATTGGATTGATAAGTTGAATTGATGCGAGTGCGTCAAGTTACTGCTTCCTACCAAATTGCAACATTGAGCCTTTGGGCTCTTGAACGTGTGAAGCGGTGCTTGAGTCGCGCTCCCGCATGCAGCGATTTTTCTGGGCTTGTTGATTTGACCTCCGGCGGCGACGGTCACCGGAATCGGAAGTCCAGCTTGAAGCCATATAACCACGGGATGTGCGGATCGATGTGCTCCTTTTCCAGGCGGTCGGGAAGACCTTCGTAATACTCGCGGAGCAAGGGGACGTTGGGAGCGTTGTAGTACGTGACCACGATCGTATCGTCGCGGACTCGGATGTCGCCTTCCAAGCCTGCCAAGAGCGACTTGGAAAGATGACCGGCGTCCCAATTGGAGTAAGGTTCGCCCAGTCGGCGGCGCAACTGATATGGCACGCAGTTGTTTTCGCAGCGGGCGATGGTTCTTCATGGGCACCAAGAGGTCGAAGGGCGTGTGAAGTTGGACGTGATCGAATAACTCGGCCGAAAGATGTTCGAGATCGGCCACTACGAGTATTTCACCTACTGATCTCCCATCCACTCTGAGAACGTGTTTTGAAATTACCGATGCGAGTCCCCTCCCCCTCCGGGAGAGGGTTAGGGTGAGGGTTATTCGGCAAGAAACCCCCGCTATTTGCGGTGTGATCCATGCCGCCCTCACCCTCTGCCCCTCTCCCAAAGG
>JAUWHT010000433.1 GCA_030605745.1 Pirellulales bacterium
CCTGGAATTCAAACGTCTGCTTGGTACACTGTGTTTGCATCGGGCTGCCTCCTGATTGCGACATAACGTATTGTTGTCAGAACAAGTTATGCCACAGGAGGCAGCCTGGCGCAATATCAGTGGTGAGAATTCCAGGTTAGGGCAACGTTGTACGGCGGCCGCCGGGTGTCTTGACACCTGTCAAGGGGCATTTAAGGGCGTTTAGGGCACCGTTTACCACAGGCTGAAAAGTGCAAGAAACGCCTATATGTCCTCATTTTTTCGGGGTGTCAGGCGTTGCCGCGACTAGCATTACGAATGCGGTGCTCTGCCAATTGAAGCTACGCTGGCAATCACCGCGGCCAACTACCCAAACTTTACATGCTACGCAATGAGCGAGACCGGGTCAACGCCTGAGTTGATTCGTCTTGGATCGCGAATTCAGACGTTGCAGTAGTAAGGTTGTAGACATAGGCGGAAGGCCACCGATTAGTGGCCGACCACCTGGGCGCAGAAAATTGGGACCTCTGACGTGCCACATTACGCAGTGGCCTGCCGGGCGGTAAGGGCAAGGTGACCGCCCGGCCATAATCCGTCAGAGGCCCCACGGGCCAGCTCATTTGACGGCGAACATTTAGCTCGCTCACTCTCAATCGGCAGCATTCGACGTGCCAACCGACGCAAACTGCCGTTTTGCGGGCACAATCCATGACGTAACTGACTTGGTAGCAATGACTTACGAAATCAGTGCCTTTTCTGGTAGTATAATGCTCCTGCTGGCGACCTGTGGACCGAGGTGTATCATTTCGCTGCAAGTGACGCACTCTGACGCTGTAATATCCTGAACTCCGGATATACTATTGCAACACCGCGACCCCTAACCCCTGGCCCCTGATCCCTGGCCCCTCGATCCCCATGCCCGAAAACCCTGTCACAATCGGTCCGTACCGGTGCGGTCGGGGCCAACCGCTGTTGGTCATTGCCGGTCCCTGCGTGATCGAAGACGAGGCTCTGGTGCTGTCAATCGCCGGGCGGTTGAAACAGATAGCCACCGAATTACCGGTGCAGTTGGTCTTCAAGGCGTCGTTCGACAAGGCAAACCGCACCAGCATCGACTCGTATCGCGGGCCGGGGTTGAAAGCAGGGCTGGCGGTTCTCTTGCGGGTCAAGCAGGCAACTGGGTTGCCGGTGACGACCGACATCCACCAGCCGGATCAGGCGGCCCCAGCGGGGGAAGTCTGCGAGTTGCTGCAAATCCCCGCCTTCCTTGCCCGGCAAACCGACCTGTTGACGGCCGCCGCCGAGACCGGGCGGGCAGTAAACGTCAAAAAGGGCCAGTTCCTTGCACCCTGGGACATGAAACACGTGATCGGCAAGCTCGAATCGGCCGGCTGCCACCATGTGCTCGCCTGCGAGCGGGGTACTTTTTTCGGCTACGGGCGGCTGGTCAACGACATGCGGGCCATCCCACAGATGCAGCAGTTGGGCGTCCCGGTCGTCTTCGATGCCACGCACAGCGTCCAGGAGCCCGGCGGGCTGGGAGCATCGACCGGCGGCAACCGGGCAATGATCGAGCCGCTGGCCCGGGCCGCCGTAGCCATTGGTGTCGACGGGCTGTTCTTCGAGACCCACCCGGCGCCCGACGACGCACCAAGCGACGGGCCGAACATGGTCCCGCTCGATCAGTTCGCCGGACTGCTCCGACGCCTGGTCGCCGTTCGCCAAGCAATGGAGGAATTGCGGTGAACGCAACATTTCAGCCGTTTGAAGTAGTTTTCGCAAAAATAGCCGAAATCATCTTGATGCTGATACTGCTGCTGATCGCCGGATGCGGTTGCTCTGATTCCTCGACCTCTGCGACCTCGGGCAGGCCCAGTGATGCCGTGGCAGCCGGTCAATTGCAGGACGAACTGTTCGACTACGCTATCAATAACTTGAATCGGCTCGAGGAATTCAACTCTGGCCAGATGCCCCGGCAGATCGTCAAGCAGATCGAGGAGCAGGCCCGCATACAGCAGTCACCGCCGCAGCGTCGCGGCGATGCACTGTTGGCGACGTGGCCCGAACCGGAGATGCTCCTGCAAATCATCAACCGGCTGAACCAGTGGGTCCGCTCGCAAAAACCCCCGCCCGATTGGAAGCTCGACCCCATGGTAGCCACGCTGCCTGAACCGCTTAAAGAACTCTCCTTGGTTAGGGACCTCGGCAAGTTAGAGTTTGTCCGCTACGACGGGTTCGCCCTGCGCGAGGTGGTATGGCTCCGCGACGTCTCCGATTGGGCGCGAGGCAACGAACTCGACGACGTGGATCGGGCCAAAAGGCTGTTCGACTGGACGGTCCGAAATATCCAACTCGAAGGTGATCCGGCCGATCCGGGCGGCGAAAGCGCCGGCTGGATCCCGCAGGTGCCTTGGGAGACGCTCTACTTCGGACGGGGTACGGCGATGGAACGGGCCTGGGTGTTTGTCCTTCTGGCCCGACAACAGGGGCTTGACGCGGCCGTACTGGCGCTAGGTGAATCGCCGTCAGAGACGCCTCCCACACCTTGGGTAGTGGCAATCCTTAGCCAGGGCGAGTTGTACCTGTTCGATCCGGCCCTGGGTTTGCCGATTCCCGCACCCGACGGGATCAAGCTCGGCGGCGATGGGCAGTTGGACATTCATCCGGCCACGTTGGCCCAGGTCGTCGGCGACGATGCCTTGCTGCGCCGATTGGACGTCGACCCGTCCCGTCCCTATCCGGTGAACTCCGGGAACCTGAAGCGGATCGTCGCGTTGGTAGAAGCCTCGCCGACTTACCTGGCCTGTCGAATGGGGTTGATCCAGTCGCGTCTGGCCGGTCAGCAGAGGATGGTCCTCAGCGCGGCTCCCACGGCGGAAGTGGAGCGTCTGAAGGCTTGCGCCCACGTGACCGATGCCCAGTTGTGGACGCTGCCATACGAGACACTACTGCGGCGGTCGCGGCTGGGCCCGGAGCGAATCCGGCAGCGGCTGATTGCACTGCTGCCATTTTACGCGGTCCCTTCAGCGCCGTTGCGCAAAGGGCGGATGCTTTATCTGGGCGGCAAGTTCACCGGTCCGCAGGGGGCAACCGCGGAGTTCCAAAAGGCCCGGCCTTCCAACCAGGGACTGCTCCAGGCCGAAAGGCAACTAGCAGCCGTACACTACGATATGACCCTGCCGTTGATCGAGAAGCTGCCGGCAGAGCAAAGGCAACGCGCCCAGCAGCAAGCCAGACAACAGGCCGCTGAAAGGGCGCGCCTGGAAACGGCCTTCCTAGTTCGCGCCAAGCAGAACGCCAGTTATTGGCTGGGGCTGATCGCGTCTGAGCGGGCGAACTACCCCTCGGCAATCGACTATTTCTTCCAGCGGACCTTGATAGCTTCGCTTGGTGGACCCTGGACCCACGGGGCGAAATATAACCTTGCCCGTGCATACGAAGCCTCAAACGAACGTGAAAAGGCCGTCGAACTCTACCGGTCTGACACGACTTCACCGGCCTACCACGGTAACCTCCTGCGGGCACGATGGCTGCAAAGCATAAAAAACGCGCCGAGCAAGCCCGATTTTCCGCAGGTTGTTTTTTCTGCTAAGACGATGGCAGTTGGGAACTGGGCGGCCGGGGCGAAAAAAAGGTTGAAAATCCGATAAATGTTAAAATAGGTAAACTTGCGCTGTGGAGCCTTTT
>JAUWHT010000232.1 GCA_030605745.1 Pirellulales bacterium
GTCGATCATGCTCCGCATGATCCGCAGTCCGCCGGCCAGGATCGGCACGGCAGCCAACGCCAGCGGCACCGACAAGCAGTCCAGTGTGATCCCCAGGCCGGCTGCTTTGATACCTTGCGAAACCAGCAAGCCGAGTGCCACGGCCAGCGCGAAGCTGCCGGTGCCCAACAGCGTCAGCAGGCCGCCGGCATCGGAAGCGTCCAGCCGCCTCTTATCAGAGGTCGCCAGAAGATAACTCGTACCCGCCGCACCAAAAACTGCCACCGGCAAACAACCTACGGCAACCAGCGACCAGGCCGGCGTGCCCGCACCGACCAGCCGGCCCACCAACAGCACCAACGCCGAGTTTCCCACTACCGCCAAGATCATCGGCGGGCTGCCCTGGGGCACCAGCACCCGGGCGGCCAGACCCACCAGCCACGCGAAGATGCCCAGGAAAGCCAACTCCAGGACCAACGTCGGCAGCGCCCATTGTTCGCGGAACAACCCGGCCATCGCCAGGAAGTTCAGCGGTACCAGCAAGGTGGCAATAGTCAACAGGCCGCGGCTGGTCGACTCCAGCTTCCAGCGGTGATAGGCGTATAGCCCCAGGCCGAAAACGGCCGACGAAATCGCGACGAAAATGAGCGACGGAAAGTACTCGATCTCCTTGAGCGTGTCCCAAAGACTAAGCACCAGCGCCACCGCCGAGCCGACGATCAACAGCCCGCCGATCAACTCGCCCCAGCGCATGTTCCGCTCTTCCATGAAAGCAGCAAGCATCTCGCCCAGCGACTTCCGCGGGGCCGCTTGCGGCTCCTCGACCACCTCGACTGCGATGGGCTCCACCGGTTCTTCTACTTTCTTGTCTGCCGCTTGCGGCTCCGCAGGTCGAGCCAGACGGCCGAAAATCAGGGCCAGCAGTGTCCATATCCCATGGCCCACCAGCGTGATCATGGTCAGGACCAAAAGGATCACGAACAGGGCAAGCAGAATTTCCGCCATGATCGGACCTCTACTACCTATCTGTCAATGTTGAATCGACTTCTATAAGTGTAGGGCTCTTCGCTGGGCCTGATATAACGCCTTTGGGGGTCTGGCCCGGCGTAAATTGGCGCGTGGATGAACTTGCCCCGGCGCGACCGGCGGTCGCGGCTTTATGGGGCCAGCGGCGGCTGTGGAATGGCAAGCGCCGGGCCGGTCACCGGTTGGCGTGAGACAGGCGGTAGACGCCTGGGGGCCAGCCAGTCGGGCGGCATCGGCGCGGCCGCTCTTGACGGCGAATCGGTCACTCGCCGTTCGCCCGGCCGGGTAGCAGAATCTGCGATCTTCGGAGGCGGGAGTTGCCGCATTGCCGGACGCCGGATTTGACCGGCGGGGCGATGGGGACGGCGGCTGATGCGAGGGCTGGCGCTCGATTGACCGGCCAGTCGCCGGGCTTGTATCGACCGGGCCTGAACCCTCTGGAGCATCATCCGGGCTTGGACCAGCGAAGGGTTCTTTCGCAGGGCTATGGAAAAGTACGCGGCGGCGGCCTGCGACTGCCCCTTCTTCTCGAGCAGGTATCCCAGGTTGTAATGGGCTACCGCCTCGCTGTGCACCACCTTGAGGTGGGTAAGTGCCTCGTTCGTTTGCCCCGTCTCGACCAGCACCACGGCAATGTTGTTGCGGTATTTCTTTGTTTTCGGCTGCAAGTGGATGGCCCGTCGCAGAGCGGTAACCGCCAGGTCGAACTTGCGGCCTCGGGCGTAGAACGCCCCCAGGTTATTGAACACCGAGGCCTCGTTCGGATGTGCCTTGGCTGCCCGCAGGTAGAGCTTCCTTGCAGACTCCGAATCGCCCGTACGGCGGTCTTTCAGTTGGGCGTAGGCCAACAGGGCCCCCAGATAATCGGGCGTATGCTTCAGGGCCTTCTCGTACTGCTGGGCGGCCTCGGTCAGCTTGCCCGACTCCTCGTACAGTCGGCCCACGGCCGTGTAGAGTGTGGCCCCAGGTTTGCCCTTGCCAGAAAGCGAGACCGCGTCGTCTACCGGCTGGTGGCGCGTTTTCGGCGTAACCGCTTGGCTGAACTTGCTCACGCTCTGCTTCAGCGATGACGTGATCGACTGGGCAACGCACGCCGACGGCCCAGCGGCGGCAGGCCCGAAGCAGACCATCAGCCCGATCAACCCCAGCCTCAGCGAGACCTTTCCCACAAAACACCTCCATGTTGGCGAGACTGTAACGCCGGCGTCTCGCCGGCCATGTTGTGCCGGCGAGACGCCGGCGTTACTATCGACTCCCAACGTGGTCGTGCTGCAACTGAATTGGGGGATTAGGGGGATTTTGCCGGTCTTAGGGCCCGCGCACAAATAACTTGTACGAATTCCACCAAGAGTGGCACGTCCCTGAGCTCAGCGAAGGGCGTGTTTGGTGCACCTTGCCACGCCCTTCGTTCCTCAGGGCGTGCCACCAATTTGCAGCTTATTTCTGCGCGGGTCCTTAGCGGTTATCTGGGACGTTCGTCAGCAAGATCGGGAGAATACACAAGCCGGGTAATATCACTCCAGACTCTCGCCGACACTGACCGGCTCGGGCAATCGCGGGTCGGGGGTCGATGACTCGAACTTGCGTCCGATCAGATCGACTTGTGAGGCCGGCCAGCCCTCGGCAGAAATACTGGTTCTTCGGACGTCGGGCAACTCGCCTTGCGGGACCAGGCTGGCGGCAAGTTGCCGGACGCTTTGGATGCGTGCGGCGGTGGTCTCGGCGCTGTCGGCCGTATGGACGTAGATAGTGCGGTGATATCTGGGTGCCTCGGTCAGTATCCATCGGATCTTCAGCCGCCCAGACTGTGTCAGTTCGCTCTTTCCTTCGACGAAATGGTGATCCGCCAGCATATTCTGCCGCCGCCAACCATTGGACACCATAAGTACAAATGGCGCCCGGACCGCGCACCGGTCGGGATAAATGAACGGCTTGGGCCAACACTGGCGGCGCTTGGTCTCTCGGACGACGTGCTTGCAGAAATCACACAGCCAGTCGGCTTTGGCGTCTGCGGCGAAAGCCAGGCAGATGGTTGCCAGTACAACGACGGAAACGAAGCGAGCGATCATCTTGGTCCCCTGTTTGCGGGGTCACGGACCGCCGTGCCAGCGGCCGCTACACGGACTGCGTACACCGATTCATAATGAACATACAAATTTATCGGCAGCCGGTGCATCCGGCCTATGAGGAGTTCCCCCCCTTCGGCCCGACCCGATCAATCGGATCAGCTTCCGCCCATCTTGGGGAACATATCGCGGATCATGGTGATGGCGGCCGGGCCGACCAACACCACGAAGATGCCGGGGAAGATGAACAGGACGAGCGGGAAGATGAGCTTGACGGCGGTTTTGGCGGCCTTTTCCTCGGCCAGTTGCCGCCGCCGGGTCCGCATCGAATCGCTCTGGACCCGCAGCGCCTGGGCCACGCTGGAGCCGAACTTGTCGGCCTGGATCAGCACCCCGGCCAGGGCCCTCAGATCGGATACGCCGGTCCGCACTCCCAATTCGTGCAGGACCTCCGTGCGAGGGCGGCCCATCTGGAGCTGGAAGTTGGACATCGCAAACTCCTCGGCCAGCACGCGATAGGTCTTCTTCATCTCTTCGGCCACCTTGCGCATCGCCTGGTCGAGTCCCAGTCCGGCCTCGACGCACACGACCATCAGGTCCAAGGCGTCGGGCAGGGCGAGGAAGATCGCTTGCTTTCGGCTCTTGCCGATCAGTCCCACGAGGATGTCGGGCAGATAGAACAGCCCGCCGGAGATGCCGATGCACCAGACGAGCGAATTCTGCGTCAGCCCCTGACCGGCAAGATGGTGCCGGTGCTCAACAGCAATCCACCGACCAGGCCGACGAATTTCAGCCCCAGGAAGATACTTCCGGCCGCCTCGCTGCGGAAGCCGGCGTTGGCCAACTTCGTTCTCAGCTTACCCAGTTCCATCTCGCTTTTCGGCTGTAAGGGTTTGGCCAGTGCGGGGCTTGCCTTTGCGAGTACCTTGGTGACTCGATCGGCCTTCGTCAAGGCGATGCCGTGCTCTTCACCTCGGGCCTTGCGAGGGTTTTTCAACTCGTCGAGTCGTTCCACGGCGCGTGGCTTCCCGGCTGCCACCAGGTCCAGAGCCCACCACGCCAAGGCGGCGAACATCCCGAACAAGGCCAGCGGGAGCAGGGTCTCGAAGTTGATCAGGTTGGCTAGGAAGGTCATGATTAGTTGGCTTTACACCTTGATATTCACGATTTTCCGGATCACCAGCGCCCCGATGATCTGCATGAAGATAGCCACTGCGAGCATTTTTTTACCCAACGGGTCGGTGAACAGCACCATGATGTAGTTGGGGTTGAGTTGATAGACAGCCAGGAACAGCACGAATGGCAGCGCCAAGAGTACGATTCCCGAGAGGCGTCCTTCTCCGGTCAGCGCTTGGACCTGTCCCCAGATCCTGAACCGGTCACGTATCAAGGCGCCGATCTTGTCGAGGATTTCGGCCAGGTCACCGCCGGTCTGGCGTTGCAGGATCACTGCGGTGACGAAGAATTTCAGGTCGAGGTTAGGTATTCGCTCGGTGAGTCCTTCGAGGCTTTCGTCCAGCGTGATGCCCAGGTTCTGTTCTTCGAAGACCCGGTTGAATTCCTTCGAGATCGGCGGGCTCATTTCCGCTGCCACCATGTTGAACCCGAAGCCCAGGCTTTGCCCGGCGCGGAGCGACCTGGCCAGCATCTCCATGGCGTCGGAGAGCTGGGCGGCGAAGGCCTTCAGACGCCTTCGGCGACGCAGCAACACCCAAAACACCGGCACCGCGCCCGTCAACAGTCCGAGCAGCGGCATCAGCGCCGGGTGGATTCTCAGGACGGCCCCCAAGCCGCCCCCGATGACGGCCATGGTCACCGAAATCAACAGCAGTTTACTGATCGTCAACGACGTGTCGGCCTGCTCGAACAGCAGGTTGATATTGCCGAAGCGTTCAAGGAATATCTCGAAGAAGCCGGGAACCTTGTCGAGCGGCCGGGCCAGCACACCGCTTTCTTTCATCCGTCCTTGCTTGGCGGTCGCCGGCGTGTTGGCGCCGGTCAAGATATCCAGCCGGTCTTCGATCTTGTTGGCCGGCTTCTCGCGCACGATCGTCGCCAGCCCACCCACCAGGGCGGCTACTCCAAGAAACACGGCAATTCCGATGATCCACACGCTCATTGTATCACGCTGTCTTTGGCCACAATCAAAAAGGGTGATTAGGGATTGGGGATTGGGGATTAGAGCTAAGTTCCAATCCCCAATCCCCAATCCCTAATCCCTAATTTCTAACTCCTAATCCTCCAGCATAACTCGCTCTCTGAACGCACTTGACGGCAGGCGTACGCCCGCCTGTTCCAACCGCGGCATGAAAGTGGGCCGGATGCCGGTGGCGATAAACTTGCCGTACGTCCGACCGGTCTCATCGACACCTTCCTGGTCGTACTTGTATATCTCCTGCATTACGACGGTATCCTGTTCCATGCCGACGATCTCGCTGATCCGGGTAATTTTTCGCGGCCCGCCCTGGAGCCGGTTGGTCTGCACGATCAGGTCGATTGCGCTGGCGACCTGCGCGCGCATGGCTTTCAGCGGCAACTCGAAGCCGGACATCATGATCATGGTTTCCATCCGGGCGATGGCGTCGCGCGGGGTGTTGGCGTGAATCGTGGTCAGCGAGCCTTCATGCCCGGTGTTCATTGCCTGCAACATGTCGAGCGTTTCCGGTCCGCGGCACTCGCCGATGATGATCCGTTCAGGCCGCATCCGCAGGGCGTTGCGCACCAGGTCGGTAGCGGTGATGGCTCCTTTTCCCTCGATGTTCGCAGGCCGCGTTTCCAGCCGCACCACGTGGTCCTGTTGAAGCTGCAATTCGGCGGCGTCCTCGACGGTAACGATCCGGTCGGTGTTGGGAATGAAGCTCGACAGCGTGTTCAAAAGCGTAGTCTTGCCCGAACCGGTACCGCCCGAGATGACGATGTTCAGCCGGGCCTTGATCGCGCCTTCCAGCAGCATGACCATCTCGGGCGTAAATGCCCTGAAATTCAGCAGGTCTTCCAGCTTCAGCGGATTGGTGCCGAAGCGCCGGATGGAGACACAGGCCCCGTCCAACGCCAGCGGCGGGATGATGGCGTTAAAGCGCGAGCCGTCGAACATTCGGGCGTCGACCATGGGGCAGGTCTCGTCCACGCGGCGCCCCACCTTGGAAATAATCCGGTCGATGATCTGCATCAGGTGGTCGTTGTCGCGGAAGACCACGCTGGTCTTTTCGATCTTGCCGTGACGCTCGATGTAGACGTGTTTCGGACCGTTGATCATGATGTCGCTGATGGAGGGGTCCTTGAGCAGCATTTCCAGCGGGCCCAGGCCGAACGTCTCGTCGAGCACCTCGCCGATCAAGCGTTCGCGCTCGCTGCGGTTAAGCAGCGTATCTTCGGTATCGCAAAGGTGTTCGACGACCAGGCGGATCTCGCGGCGCAGCATGTCGCCCTCGAGTTCGCCCACGCGGGTCAAGTCGAGCTTGTCGACAAGCTTACTGTGGATCCGCTGCTTGAGGTCCTCAAAGTCAGTCTCTTTGGACTCCGGCTGGCGCGGGGATGTCGCTGTCTTGACCATGGAACCTGCTCGCTTGTTTAGCTCTGAAGCGCCCAGGAAAACATAGCTTACAGACGGGTGCGGAAGAGGTAGTTGCGCAAGCGCTGCGCCTGGCGTGTGCAGGGGCCGATTATAGCAGTATTAGGGACTGGGCGGCCGTGCGCCTTGCCATGTTTAGCCGGGCCGCTTGCGGCCCGCGTCGAGCGAACTTGTTGAATCGGCTCTATCCGCACCTACAAGCCGGTCCTGGACGACGCCTCCTATCTGGGCCTTCGATACCATGGCCGATTACCGCCGCTGGTGCGAGGAGAACTTACCCGATTGGCTGGGTTATGGGCGCGTTTGAATATCGCCTACTGCTCCAGGTGGCAATGAATTGCCACCCCCTCACCACCTACTGCCCACTGCCCACTGACTACTGCTTCCCCAGCTTGAATAGCCGGCCGAGGGCGGATTGTTTGCCGGCGACCGCGGCGGATTGGGCCTTCTCATCGCCACAAAGCGCCTCGGCCAGGGCGACGATCGACTGGGTGATGGCCGCCTTAGAACGTGTTTTAAATCTCCCTTTGGGAGAGGGGCAGAGGGTGAGGGCGGCATGGATCACACCGCAAATAGCGGGGGTTTCTTGCCGAATAACCCTCACCCTAACCCTCTCCCGGAGGGGGAGGGGACTCGCATCG
>JAUWHT010000355.1 GCA_030605745.1 Pirellulales bacterium
AAGGCTCCACAGCGCAAGTTTACCTATTTTAACATTTATCGGATTTTCAACCTTTTTTTCGCCCCGGCCGCCCAGTTCCCAACTGCCATCGTCTTAGCAGAAAAAACAACCTGCGGAAAATCGGGCTTGCCCGGCGCGTTATTCGATGGCCTATTCGCTCCAACGGCAACGCGCCGGGCAAGCCCGGCGGCTAAACGTTATAAATAATGGGGTTGTTGACGTGACCGACCTCGCGTTGTAAAATTAGTTTATGTTCAATCCTACCACTTTTTCCCACCTACCATTACAAAGTGATCCATGTCACACCAAACACGGCGTACCTTCCTCAAACGTGCCGCGGTAGCCACCGCGGGCATCAGTACCGGGTTGACCATTGCCGGCACTAAGGCCTCGGGCCGGGTGCTGGGGGCCAACGACACGATCCGCATGGGCGTGGCCGGCATCCATGGCCGCGGCCAGGGCCACATCAATGCCTTCGCCGGCATGGACCGGGTCCAGGTCACACACCTGATCGACCCCGACAGCCGGCTGTTCGAGTCCCGATCCGAGTTGGTCAAAAAAGCAGGCGGCAATACCCCCAAGTGCTTCCAAGACATCCGCAAGGCTCTGGAAGATAAGGACCTTGACGCGATCTCCGTGGCCACGACCAACCACTGGCACTCGCTGATCACGATCTGGTCGTGCCAGGCGGGCAAGGACGTGTACGTCGAGAAGCCGTGTAGCCACAACGTATTCGAGGGCCGCAAGTGCGTCGAGGCCGCCCGGAAGTACAACCGGATCGTCCAGCACGGCACGCAAAGCCGCAGCAGCAAAGGTGTCACCAAGCAGGTAGCGGCCGTCAAGAGCGGCAAGTACGGCAAGCTGCTGGTATCGAAGGGCTACTGCTGCAAGCCGCGATGGAGCATCGGCTTCAAGCAAACCGAAGAGCCACCAGAGGAACTCGACTTCAACCTCTGGCTCGGCCCGGCGCCGGACCAGCCGTACCACCGCAACCTGGTGCACTACAACTGGCACTGGTTCTGGGATTTCGGCAATGGCGACATGGGCAACCAGGGCGTGCACCAGATGGACATCGCCCGCTGGGCCATCCCCGACGCCACGCTGCCGAAAAGCGTGGTCAGCATGGGCGGCCGCTGGGTCAACACCGACGACTTCAAGGACCAGGGCCAGACGCCCAACATGGAGTTGTGCGTGTTCGATTACGGCGAAACGCTGCTGGTGTTCGAGACCCGCGGACTGGTTGTAAAAAAGGGCCCCAAAGGCACGAAGGTATTCCCAGCCAAGGTCGCCGACGAGCTCTACCTCGAAGAAGGCAACATCATCGGCGGCAAGTTCTATCCCAAGGGGTCGGACAAGGCCGAGGAACTCGCAGACGTCGAGTACCACGTCCACCCCGGCGGCATCTTCGGCAATTTCATCAACTGCGTGCGAAGTCGCAAGCAAGATGAACTCAACGCCGAGATACTCGAAGGGCACCTCTCCAGTGCGCTTTGCCACCTGGGCAACATCTCGTACCGGCTGGGCCGCCAGGTGCCGTTCAGCCAAGAGCCCGACGGCTTCGGCGACAACCAGCAGGTCCAGGAATCGTTGACCATGATTAAGGAGAACCTCACCGGCGCGCTCGGTGTGGATCTGGCCGAGGCCACGTACCAGTTGGGCCCCAAGCTTCAATTCGACGCCGAGACCGAGAAGTTCATAAACAACCCCGAGGCCGACAAGCTGCTCACCAGCCCCTATCGCCAGCCGTTCGTTGTGCCGGAGAATGTGTGAGGTCGAATGAGTAGACGGTGAGGGGGGTGGCAATTCATTGCCACCCCAATGGGTAGGCGGTCCACGGCGGCCGACGGTTGGCAAAACGCCCCCGCACTGCGGTGCGGGGGATCGACAGGGTGGTCGTGCGCTGGTAGAGTAATACTGATCAGTACGAAGTGGAGTTAGTTGCGATGCACGCCAGTTACCGACCGCTGATGAAGTTCTGCGCCGTCTCGGCAATTGTGTTGTTGGTGATCGGCTTGCTGATGATCGTTTTCCTGCCCCGATCACCAGGCCCCGTCAAGACCAGCTTGCAGGTCACCATGGCGGGGATGCCGGTCCCCGGTGCGCGGGTCAAGGTAGTCGATCGGCAGAGCCTGATCGGCGCGCTGGCCTTGATCCCCTTCAGAGCGAATCTGAGCGACCGGGTTCCCGAGTCGCTGTACGCCGAGTTCGTCGGGATGCTTGTTGTCGGCGGAGGACCGGGACGCATGGCAACTGACTCGCAGGGTAAGATATCGGTGCGGGGAAGACTGGATCGCCGGGATTTTGTGGTTGCTTCGGGCAAGAGCCCAAGCAGCGACGCGCCGGGGCAATGTCTGTGGGTCGTTTCAGCCGCCGAGGTGCAGGACGATAAACTGTTCCTGGACGAGCACAACATGGGCGGTAGGCGGGTGTTCAAGCTACTGGCCGCATCGCCCGGCTTGATGGAGGCCCTGGTCACCCGGCTCCGGGACGAAGCCAAAGGGATCCTTGCCCGACAGCAGTTCGATACGGCTCGTCGCTACGTTCGCAACGCTGCCGCTTTGTTGGGTAACGAAGGCGCCGCGGAACTGCTGACCGAGATCAACGCGGCGGAAGCTGCCCACTTCCGTCGCCTGGCGAAAAAAGCCGTGCAGCGGACCGACTACGACGCCGCTCGCCAACTGATGCGGCGGGCCGATTCCATCCAACCTAATCCCAAGCTGACCGAACCCTTGCTGGAAGAAATCTTGGAGTCAGAAGGCGGGCTGGTCCGGCTCATCGAAGGTCACCAGGATGGAGTGTGCTGCGTGGCCTTTTCGCCCGATGGCAGCCGGGCGGTGTCTGCCGGGCGCGACCGATCCGTGCGGCTCTGGAACACCAGCGACTGGAGCCAAATCCACCGCTTGGTCGGTCACGCCGGCGAGGTCGCGGTGGCCATCTTCTCTCCTGACGGCCGCTCCGTTCTAAGCGGTGGGGCCGACGGGACAATCCTCCTATGGGACGCGGAGAGCGGACGGAAAATCCGCAGTCTTACCGGGCACACGGAACCGGTAACGGCGCTGGCGTTTTCACCCGACGGAAAGCAGGCACTATCCGCCGGCACGGATGGGACGGTGCGGCTCTGGAAACTCGACACGCCGCGCGAGGTCCACCGCTTCGAGGGGCACCAGAAGCCGGTGGTCGCCGTGGCCTTCTCGCCCGACGCACGCTGTGCCTACTCCGCAAGCGACGACGGTACCGTGCGCGTCTGGAACGTCGAGACCGGCAAGCAATTGCGGCGCATACAGACGACCGATATGCCGGCCATTGCGAGCATGGCACTCTCGCCCGATGGTAAGACCATGCTGACCGGAGGCAAAGACATGAGAGTGCGGTGGTGCGAAGTCGAGATGGGAAAGGAACTCCGCCGCTTCATCGGCCGCCCGGCGCTGCCACGTGCCGTCGGTTTCTCCACTGACGGACGCCTGGCTGTTACCGGACACGACGACTGTAGCGTGCGGCTTTGGGAGCTGGATAGCGGCCGGGAACTTCACGACTTCCAGGGACACACCGGCGGCGTGAGTTGCGCCGCCTTCTCACCCAACTGCCGACGTGTCCTCTCGTGCAGCGAGAAGGACAAGGCGATTCGCCTTTGGGCCGTTCCGAAAAATGTTTTGCGGGAGTAACTCAGTGGTAGAGTGCTAGCTTCCCAAGCTGGACGTCGCGGGTCCGAATCCCGTCTCCCGCTCTTTGCGAAAGCCGTTGACAGCAGTTGTCAGCTGTAAACATTCGCCGAACCCGTCTGGGGAGGGTGAAATCGTGGCAATTTGGTCT
>JAUWHT010000132.1 GCA_030605745.1 Pirellulales bacterium
TCTCATTCCACCTCGGTCTGCACTCCGGCCGTAAGTCGCCCAGACCCTCCGGCGCAGAGGGCCCGTGCACCATCTATCTGTGACGATATTATCGGACATGCCGGTCACGGTAGTTGAGTAAGAACGGTAGACCTTGCGGAAAACAACAACAATGCGCCCACAAGAAGGGGTCATGCAGTAGAGGGGAGAGATAGGGAGAATAGGTGGGCATCGCCCCAGGCCGACCCTGACTATTGACAACCGATTGCACAAAAGAACTCTTGTGCAAACGTGATATCGGAGTTGCGAGGCCGCGGCGTCGGCACGTTGATGTTTCGCAAGCTGCTCCTGCTCTTACGCCAGTTCCTTGCGGTGCGCCCAGACCTTCTCGAAGGCCTTCACGTACTGATCCACCAGCTCAGGCACCGCGGATGTGAACACGGGGAGTGGGATCGCCGTGCGGTTCGCTTCCTCAGAACCGGGTAGCTCGGGGATGTTGGGCTTGTGGTGCCACCATTTCTCCTCCGCATAGAGTGGGAGCTTGTGGTGGAGTGTGTAGCTGAAGAGCCGGGTTCGAACCCCTTCGGCCTGGAGGGCCTTGACGCACGCTGCGCGCGACATGCCGGCTTCGGCTTCGTCGATGAAGAACATATTCCAGAGGTAGTAGAGACGCGTCATGTCGGGCCGGGCAGCCTGCTCATACAGACCGGGCAACTGCACCAGACGGTCGTTGAGCGAGCGGACGTTTCTGACCACCGCGGCGTGGCGTTCTTCGAGGCCCCGCAGTTGGCACCGGGCCAGGGCCGCAGCCATCGGATGTATCCGATGGGTTACACCCACCGACCCGTACTTCTTGTACGGGCTGTCCTTCCAGAAGCTCGACGGCACGTGGTCGTAATTCCCGAACATTGTTGCCCGTTCGCAATCCTCCCTGTTCTGGTACACTCCCATGCCCCCTTCCCCGGCGGGTAGGGGTTTGATGCCCTGAAAGCTGAACATCGACATACTACCCCAGGTGCCCGTGTACTTGCCCTTTAGCGAGCAACCGGGGGCGTGAGCCACGTCCTCCAAGACGATCAGTCCCTTCTCTTTGGCCCAGTCACAGATGTGATCCATCTCACAGGGCAGCCCGATCCAGTGCACGGTCATCACTGCCTTGGTGTTCTTTGTCAAGCGGCGCTTGGCGTCCTCCAAGTCAAAGTTGAGTGTACGCGGGTTGATGTCCACAAACACAGGAACCAGGCCAAAAAGCCGCATCGGCACAATCGAGGCCCAGTAGGTGTAGCTGGGCACGATGATTTCGCTGCCGGGTGGAAGGTCCAGGGCGAAGTACATCGACGTCAATGCGGCGGTGCCGTTGCAATGCGCCCTGACATAGGGCACCTTGAAGTGTTCTTTCCACTCTTTTTCGAGCAAAGGAATCGAGTTGGACCTACCCCAGGGGTCGGGGCCACCCCAAGGATTTGTGGCGATCTCAAGGACCGCCTCTTGCTCTGCGGTGCCATACAGTGGCCAGCAGCGTCCCCAGGCCAAACTGTCGGGCGGCGTCTTGATGGCCTTTGGCCCGCCGTTGAGTGCCAGGGTTTCCGGTTTCACCGGGTTGGCCCTGGATCGGCCTACGAGCGACAGGCCGGCAGCCAACGCGCCTGTGGATTTGAGAAATGTTCGTCGTGTGCTTTCTGATTTCTGGTCCTTCTTTTTCTGTTGCATTGCTCGCACCTCCGAAAAACGGGGTTTCCAAGGTGACCTTCATACAGTCACGCGCTGAACTCCAGCCAACCCTTAGGAGAGGGCCCGCGCAAAAATAACCTGTATAAGTTTGAGCGAGGGTGGCACGTCCCTGAGCGCAGCGAAGGGCGTGGGCGCCCGGCTCAACACGCCCTTCGTTCCTCAGGGCGTGCCACCCAATTGATAAAGTTATTTCTGCGCGGGCCCTTAGTTTGAATTCTCAGTTTCAGTGCCCCGCACTACGTGCAGAAGCTTCATTGCCTCTTTCCGAACGATCGGCTCGCTGCCGCGAGCAACCCTGGACCAGCGGCCGGGACCGGGCTCATACCCGCCGTTGTCGAAGGCCAGATCGGTCGGGATGTACCCAATGTAGGCCTCAGCGTATCCAACCACTTGCATGAAGCTGACCGGCGGGACCTTCCGAATCGCCAGTGCCGTCTCGATGAAGGGCTCGCCCGGCAGGAAAACGAAGACGGCGTTTCCGATTCGGGCGGCGCCGATCGTGATGCTCAAGGGTTCCGCTACGGGTTGTCCACTGGGGTCGCGAGCCGCCAGGTTGACCGACCGCCAGCAAAGTGCCAATTCGTCACCCTCGACTGGGCGGAGGCCGCCAAGCGCCTTGTCCACCAGTTCGGCAAGACGCTGCCCATGCCGCCGCGCATCGGCTGCACCGCCGGAGACCCCCGGTGAATTGATGTTTCCCGCGGCACCCTGCAAGAAAAGCGCAACAAGACCCGGATGTCGCCGCTCGAGTTCGATGCTCATTTCGCCAGGATAGTCCGGAGAAACCTGCCGGAGGCACATCTCGTGTATTGGATGAGCCGTAGCGTTGACCAGCACCGCCACGGGCCGACCCGACTGGTCAGCAAATGCGGCAATATGGACGCTGTCATCGGCCGGCCCTTCGGGGCCAATCACAATGTCCGCCGGGCGTATCACGTGAGGTTGCTTGATGCCACGGTTGGTCATGATCCGCCGATAGATCGCCAGTCCCGGTGCCGACTGGCAGCCCACCACGAGTTTGCACGGCCGCATCGAGCCGGCAGCACTCCGGACGGCCGAGCCGATCCGCTGAGCAAGATGACCGACCCAGCTCTTGAAGTCTTCTGTGTGGATCAAATCGGTCAACGCAAGCGACGCCGGCCCCGAGTGGGTGTGTGTTGAGGCAAGGACCAGATCATCGGCTCGGACCGCATGACCGGCAGCAGCCGCGACCTGTTCCTTGAACTGCTTCATCCCGCCGACCGCTTCCCCGGCCAGGCCGAGCAGATCGAGCGAAACCATGGCGACCCGGTGGTTCCCCTTCCGGATGACCACAGCCCTTGCGTGAAGCGGTAGACGAACTCCTTCGAAGGGCGCCCATCGCCCGGCGGCAGACATGAGAATCCCGACTTCCAGCGGAGGTGTGATCTCCGCCATGCCCACCCCCACGCGCCATGGCAATGGGCGCTCAGTTTCTTCGGCCCAGGCCGGCGCAGCCAGCGCCGCGGCCGTCCCGGCAACGGCCGAGGTCCGCAGAAAGTCACGACGGTTCAGGCGGTTGCAATGTGACATGGTGGGGGTTCTCCTTCGGCTCTTTTTGGTTTTCAGTGAACCATCCGGGAACCCGCCAATCCTACTCAGGGTTATCCACAAGTTCCTGCAAGCGTGGCGCGAGTTCCGCCGGTAATCGCTCGGTCCAGTTGGCGTCGATCAGGCCGATGTCCAGCAGGTCGCGCAGGTGCATTCTATCCTTGTCACGGAACGACGTCAACTTCATCAAAACCAACGATTCCAGTGTGATGAGGGCATAGGACGTCGTCCGGTCGATATCGAGCACGTCGGGGGCCGGGATGAGGCTTTCTGGCCGGACTTTCTCCCCGGCGAAGACGACATGAACCGCATCGCGAGCTTTCGCCCGCGGACCGTCCAAAAACATATCCAAACCTGCCGCCCGACGGTAGACGAACCCGGCATCGGCCATCGCGGCGGTAGCAGCGGCAAGGTCGTCACGTCGCAGGAGGATATCGACGTCGCGGGTGTTTCGCACGGCCGCCTCATCGACCCGCGAAACCCAAGCAGCCACTGCGTGCCCGCCTACCACGGCATAGGGCACCCCCGCCTTCTCAAGCGCCGAAGTCGCCCGCAACAAACGCTCGCGTACCTTTTCCACGGCTCGGATCATCCTTTCCCAGGAAATATCTCCGTACTTGGTTTGGAGCATCGTACCATCTCTCAATTTGCAATTTACGGTAGTGCCTCACGATGTTGGCAAGGATTTCTTGGGTTTATAGCGGTCTAATACTGATGTTAGAACATTTTCTCGTTGTTCGGCCCAGTCCTCTCGCTGCAGGTCGCTGACATGAGCCGGATACTGGATGTACGCCA
>JAUWHT010000152.1 GCA_030605745.1 Pirellulales bacterium
TGGCGTACATCCAGTATCCGGCTCATGTCAGCGACCTGCAGCGAGAGGACTGGGCCGAACAACGAGAAAATGTTCTAACATCAGTATTAGACCGCTATAAACCCAAGAAATCCTTGCCAACATCGTGAGGCACTACCGAATTTTCAATTCCCCCATCTTCAGATAGCCGAACGCCACGCACAGTATCACCAAGGCCGCGGCCACGCCGGTGCCAGTATACCACAGTCGCCCGGCGACGATCGCGCTGTTCCACTCGTCTTCAATGCGGTTTTTCGTCTTCTGGTCGAATTGCAGCAACACGTGGAGTTGCTTCATCGGGCCGAACGAGGCCTGGATCGTCTCTTCCCACTGCTGCTTGACGAGCTGCTTGCGCAGATAGTCCGGCGGCAGCCGCACCCGGCCGACGGCCTTGGGGCCCAGACAGGTTTCAACGTACTGATCCAGTGCCGACTGCAGCGCCTCGGGCAGCTTGGCGTCGCATTCCAGTCGGGTGGTATAAGGGCCGACCGTGATGCTCATCCGGTAGGCATCGCCGTCGCGCCGTGGCGGGGCTTCGACCCAAGCGGGCCGCGCCGAGGGCGCAGCCGCCGGACGTTGGTCGGTCGCGGCCGGCAGTTCTCCTTCGGCCAGCCGCTGCCGCTCGTACTCGTCAATCACCTTATTCAGGACCGTTTTCAAGGCGGACAACACCCGGCCGATTTCTTCTCCGGCTTCTATGGATATGTGCTCGTCAGATGCCCGGACGCCATCCTGCTTCGCCACGGACATCGCGGAAGAAAACAGGCTGGTGCTGATCAACGCCAGCACAATCAGTCCTGCTGACACCATGAGTTTGCCCTCCTAAAAAATTGATGTACCGGCGATTTACTCGCGAGAATGAATATCGAATATCGAACAAGGAATGTCGAAGTACGAAGTGCCATCGCTGCTTTGCCTTTTGCTTGATCGAAGATCAATCGTTCTTGTAGATCATGGCCATGTCTTACGTTCTCACTTCGACATTCCTTGTTCGATATTCGATATTCCTGTTGACCTACACGTTCTGCGGTCGTGCCCGCTTCTGTGGGGACATCCAAGGGCTGGCCAACTGGACCGAGACGGAGATCACCCCGGCGACCATCACCAGCCACGGTTGGGGAAAATGCCAGACCCCGGCCACAATTCCGGCCAGCACCACGCTTATCAACAGCGACCACAGGCTCAGCCGCGAGCTGCGGAGCGGATCGGCCTGGCGCCACCAGCGTATCACCAAAAACAGCGTGCCGAAACAGGCCAGGTATGCCATAGCCAGCGGGCGGCCGTCGCCGGCGTAGAAGCTGGGCGGCAACTGGTAGTTTGGCGGTTTTGGGAAGCCGGCCCCGGGCGGCAGACTCACCAACAGCATCGTGGCTGTGCCGAAGGCCACCGCACCCAGTCCTAGTCCCACTACCATCAGGATGAACCGCCGCAGCATCGGTTCACCCCGGGTACCCTCCCAAAACTTCGACGGAACCAGCACCGCCCAGGTCCCGGCGATGCTCACCAGCACCAGCCAGGCACACTGCTCGGGCCGGGGCGTGGTGCCGCGATAGCTCATCAGCAGCACCATCACGATGCACATTGCCATGGCCACCAGCGATCCGGCGAGCATCGAGCCGACCAACTCAGTCAGCCGCTCCTTGCGCGATTTGACCAATAGCGCGGCGGCTGGCTGCTCGCGCGAGTCGTGCCACTTGCGTCGCCACGGGCGGGACCGCGCGTAGGCCGGACCGTACAGGGGCCCGGCGGCCGCTTGCGGCGCCGGCGGTGCGATCGCCGCCGCACGGTGCGCGCTAGTATGTCCTGCCGCACGGCTGCCGGAGAGCACCAGCATTCGCACCAGCCGGTACCCACCGTAGAGGATCAGCAGTCCCACCGCCAATGGGATCAACACCCCGGCGTTATCCACCAGCAGGAACATGCCTACCAGCAGTAGCACAAACTTGGCCCCGGTGTGAAGATTGCTCTGCTGCCACGTGGTGCAAAGGCTCGACCAGGCGTCGCGCACTGCCCGCAGAATCGGCTCCTCGTCGGTCGGTTCGGTCCCGACCGCCTTTGCCGTCGCATAGCTCCCCGAAGGCAAGCGACCGGCTCCAGGCGGAACTTCCGCCGGCTGTGGCAACGCCGCCAGCATCTCCTGGACCGACTGGAATCGTTGGGCCGGATCCTTTTCCAACGCCCGGGCAACCACGCCGCGGTACGGCTCGGCCAGCAGCGAGACGTCGGGCTTGGCCGTAAGGTGCTTCATCAGCACCTCGCCGACGCTCTCTCCCTCGAACGGCACACGACCGGTGAGCATCTCGTACAACATGATCCCCAGGGCGTAGATGTCGATTTCCTTTCCGTAGCGTCCGTTGGCCACCTCGGGCGCCATGTAGTGGACGGTGCCCACGCTCTCGGTCTGTCCGCTGCGGCGGCTGCAGGAGATGAATTTCGAGAGTCCATAGTCGCCCACCTTGACCACGCCTTCTTCGGAGAACACATTGCCCGGCTTCAGATCGCGGTGCACAATCCCCCGGTCGTGCAGGTAAGCCACGCCTGCGGCTATGCCGTGGAACCAGCCCAGGGCCTGCTCGACCGGCAGCCCGTCGCTGTGGTCTGCCAGGGCGTCTTCCAGGCAGTCGCCGGAGACGTATTCCATCACGACCCACGTGTCGCCTTCATCGTCCTGGCGGATGTCGTACAGTGCCAGCAGGTTGGGATGTTTCAGGTTCAGGCAGTGGCGAACGCCGCGCAGCTCCACCTCGAGGTTGCGCCGGATCAGTTTCAGGGCGACCTCTTTGCCGGCATCGCTTACGGCGTAGTAGATTTCGCCGAATCCGCCGTGTCCGATGCCCCGCTTTATGGTGTAACCCTCCAGCGGTCGGGACCCGCCGGGGTAGAGGAACTTCGCGGCCGGGCGCTCCGGGGCCGGCGAGTCGCCGGACTCGACAGCAGAAAAGTCGATCGCGTCATGACCATTCGGGTCCACGGCAGCCACCTGTTTTGCCATCGGTCCGCTCCGACCTCTGCCATTGTACCACGGAACCGCTTAAGGTGGCAATGAATTGCCACCCCCTCACTGCCTACCGCTTGAGGTGGCAATGAATTGCACCGGCTGGCCCAGCGTGACCTCGTCGCGCAGACATACCCGAAAACCGCCCACCGCGTCTACCTACAACATGAAATTATTGGCCTGTCTGAACATGGTATCTCGTTTAGCCCCGGCGTCTACGCCGGGAAAGCACGCCGCGTTGACGCGGCGGCTAAACACTTCCATTCAATCCGTCGCGATCGTCTCTGCTGCCGGCACATCGTCGCTGAAGTACTCAGTGACCTGGTCGACGATGTTCTCCGGAGTAGGCGCGTCCAGCGGTATCTCGTCGTGGAAACGGCTCTCGGCGCTCAGCAGGTTGTCGGCCACGTCCAGCCGGGTCTGCAACTCGGCGACCAACTCCTTGAGCCGGCCCAGCCGGCTGTCGTCGAACTGGTACTCGCTAGTGGTCCGGGCGGCCGCGATCATCTGTAGCCGGGCCTCCAAGTTCTCCACCTCGACCTGCATCTGCCGCTTAGCGGCCAACATGCCTTCGAGCTTCTGCCGGGCGGCCTCCAGACTGCTGATCCGTGCGGCGTGAATCTGCTGCAAGCTGGCCAGCGTGGCGTCGCCCGTCTGGTAACGCTTGAACCGGTTGGCCAGGTCGACCTTGACCTGCTCGGCCGTGTAGTTGCGGCCGGCGTACTTGAAGACGTCGTTGCCGTCGGCCAGGTCAGATTTCAGCCGCATCAGTTGGCCCTTCTCCTTTTCCAGCCGGGCTTCGGCCTGGGCAATCTGCTCCTCAAGCCGCTTGACCTCGACCTCCTCCTTGGCGATCACGTGCATGTTCTTGCGGACCTCAGGGACCAGGTCTTTGATCATACCGCGGGCACGTTTGATCTGGAACTCGATGGGCACCGCATCGCGGACCGACTCGGTGACGTATCCGGCCGAGGTGCGGATGTAGCTCACCGCACTACGGCCGAACAGTAGTACCGCCACCAACAGCGTGCCGCCTCCAAGAATGATCACTTTCCTAATCATAATCGTGTCCTCCAAAAAGTGGGTTCTGGGGGGGAGTTGTTTCAGATTACCACATTCGCCCGGCATCCCCCGTGCCGGTTGAGGGCCCAAAGGGTAATTCGCTGTGGGAGGGCGGATCTTGGAAGATTTCGGGAGTTCTTGGAGTTGTGGGAATCGGACCGGTAAACTACAATTGGATGTGTAGTAACATAGCCGGGGGGCAACGCCCCGCGGGTGCATTCCCGCGACGCGTTGCGTCCCGGCTATTTCGGCCATGGGGAAGACATTGACACGGCGAGGGTATTTTGGCGTGAACCAGTACGCTCAGTTGCCCCTTTCTGCCAAACAACTCGTCGAACAGATCCACGCTTCGCCATGGCGGATCGTGTTGGCGCTCTCCGGCGGGGGGAGCCGGGCAATTGCCGAGTTGCTCGAAGTACCCGGGGCCTCGCGGACTGTGCTGGAAGCCGTCGTCCCATACTCGGAGGACGCCATGATCGCCTGGCTTGGTGGGCGGCCGGAGGGGTTCTGTTCGCCGCAAACCGCCCGGGCGATGGCCATGGCCGCGCTGCTCCGCGCATGTCGGTACGATCCGGCCGGCGGCCCAACGGCCGGGGTGGCTTGCACGGCCGGGCTGGCTACCGATCGCGTCAGGCGGGGACCACATCGAGTACACCTGGCACTGCAAACCGTCTCGCTGACCGCCACCTGGTCGCTCGCATTTCAAAAGGGCCGCCGCTCTCGCGCGGAAGAAGAACACCTCGTGTGTAGACTGGTGATCAATGCAGTTGCCGAAGCGTGTGGAGTCGATCGGCGTCTGGAACTCCAGTTGGTCGAAGGCGAGCACGTTGACGAGTCACAGACCGTCGCGCCGCGGCCGTGGCAAGACCTGCTGCTGGGCAAGGTCGACCGCATTGCCCAGGGCGGCACCTCTGCCGGGACGATCCTCCCCGGCGCGTTCAACCCCCTGCACACCGGACATCGCCGCATGGCCCAGATCGCCCGGGAATTGCTGGTCGTGCCGGTGGCGATGGAGATTTCGGTCCTCAACGTGGACAAGCCGCCGCTGGACTATTTCGAGATCGAGCGCCGGACCGCTCAGTTTGCAGCAGACCAAACGATCTGGCTCACCCGGGCGGCCACGTTCGAGGAGAAGTCGCGATTGTTTCCCGGCGCCACGTTCATCGTTGGCGTGGACACGCTACGGCGGATCGCCGAGCCGCGCTATTACGGCGGCGGCGCCGCGGCCTGCACGGCCGCACTGGAGCAGATCGCCGCACGCGGCTGCCGCTTCCTTGTCTTCGGCCGCGACATGGGAACCGGCTTCGGCCGCCTCTCCGATCTCGACCTGCCAGATATCCTACGAGCCATCTGCCGCGAGGTCCCGCAGGATCAATTCCGCGAAGACGTCTCCTCAACCACGATCCGCCGGTCGGGTAAGTGGTGAGCCCGTTCAGCCGCCGAGCTTGCCCGATTTTCCGCAGGTTGGTGTAACGGCTAAGTAGAGTAGTTGTTTGATTGGGTTAGAGTCTATCGTTGTAACTTCTGCGCGCCGTGCGCGCATCTTGTACAGTACTTGTTCACCACACTATTGGG
>JAUWHT010000213.1 GCA_030605745.1 Pirellulales bacterium
ACCGGGTTCGTCGTTGAGCGTCCATTCTCGTCCCTCCTCCGTGATAACAGAGGAAGGATGGCGAATGTCGGTGTTCAAGGCGAGCCCGGTTTGCTGTTCAATTGTCCACACATAGAAAAGGTTAGAGTCAGCAAAATTGAATTTCAAAACACGTTCTTAGAACAGGTCCACGGAGTGATTGCCTGGTATCTTCGCAACCGGAAGGAAGCGGACGAGTATCTCCAGCGTTGGCGAAGTCGAGGTCAGAAAAAGCGATCGGAACAGGCTGAAATGGATGGTCCAGAAGTCGTCCAGCGCCTGCGACAGTTGCTCGAGGAACGCGTGCCGGGATGAGTCGCTGCCGGTTTCTGGTGGATGCTAGCAGTGAACGGCTGTGAACTGCTGAACCTACCACACCGTGGTAGCACCTGCGCAAGCAACTCTGAAACCCGCACAAGCCGGTATTGGCGGATCCGGGCGATTATGATAATCTGCCCGTCCCGCCGGTAAGCTGGTGCAAGCGGCGGCACGGAAACTCGCTCGCTGCCTGCCCGGTGGACGCTTTGGAGGCGTCACGGGGATTGTGCAACAGTCACCGCCTGCGAAGGCCGGTGACGGGCCGACAAGGAAGGAGGCCGGCATGCATTCCGATCAGAAACAGGAAGTCCGCGTTCACATCCGCTGGATGATCCGCCGCGACATGGCGGAAGTCCTCGACATCGAAGACGAGAGCTTCGAGTTCCCCTGGCTGGAAGAGGACTTCGTCCGCTGCCTGCGACAGCGCAACTGCATCGGCATGGTCGCCGAGCACGAGGATCGTGTTGTGGGGTTCATGATCTATGAACTGTACAAGAACCGCGTCCACGTGCTCAACTTCGCCGTGGCGGCCGACTATCGCCGCCAGGGCGTCGGCAGCCAAATGGTGGCCAAGTTGATCGCCAAGCTCTCATCCGGGCGCCGCAGCCGCGTCGTGCTCGAAGTGCGGGAAACAAATCTGCCCGCTCAACTGTTCTTCCGCGAAAACGGTTTTCGGGCCGTCTCGGTGCTGCGGGCCTACTATGAGGATACACCCGAAGATGCCTACCTGATGCAGTACCGTTACCGTCCGGAAAAGCCGGCCGTTCTCCAGCCGATCAACCGTATCACCCGGTTGGCAGGCTAATGTTCTCAGCCGTTGTAACAGAAGCCCTTGCGATTTGCGTGCTGGGCGGGACAGGACTGGTGCTGGCCGTTTGGGCGGTGATCGTCTATCGGCGCTTTCCGTACACGCCGGCCCTGGCCCTGCTGCTCGGTTGGAATTACCTGATGGTGCGCATTCTCTGGCGTACCCGGATCGACGGCCGCATGGCGCTCCCGCCGGGCCAGGGTGCGGTGATCGTCTGTAACCATCGCGGCCCGATCGACCCGGCGTTCATCGTCCTGACCGTGGACCGGTTGGTGCACTGGATGGTGGCCAAGGAGTATTGCGTGCGGCCGGTCCTGGCGTGGTTCTTCCGGACCTGCGAAGTGATTCCGACTAGCCGTGAGGGGACCGATACGGCGGCGACGAAATTGGCCATCCGCTATGCCCGGCAGGGCGGACTGGTGGGGATTTTCCCCGAAGGACGCATAAACACGACCGACCAGACGCTATTGCCCGGCCGCCCCGGAGCAGCAATGATTGCGCTTAAAGCCCGCGTGCCGGTAGTCCCCTGCTATCTGACCGGCTCGCCCTACGACGGCACGGCCTTGGGCTGCCTTCTAATGCCGGCGAAGGTCCGACTTCGTGTCGGTCAACCGCTGGACATCTCTCAGTACTACGGCCGGGAAAACGATCGTGAGGTCCTCGAAGAACTGACTCGGCTGTTCCTGGTCGAAATCGCCAAGCTGGCTAGGTGTCGGGATTTCCGGCCCCGCCTGGCCGGCCGGTTCTACAAGCCTTGACTTGCTCCGCTCGGATGCCAAGACTATCAGAGTCGGCCCCCGTAGCTCAGGGGATAGAGCACTGGTTTCCTAAAGCATCGCATGGCAATGCCTGACACCCCGTAAAATGTAGGACGTATAGGCGTTTCTTGCACTTTTCGGCTCGTGGTAAACGGTGCTCTAAACCCCTCCAAACACCCCTTGACAGGTGTCAAGACACCCGGCGGCCGCCGGTATACGTTGCTCTAAATGGCCCTAGTTGGACACCTGGGAAAGCGGGAATCACCCCCGGATCACTGCAAGGTCAACCGGGTGCGGCATGGCCGCCGTTAGGGGGGCTGCTGACAGGGTGACCGATCCCTCGCGTGATCGTTAGGCATGTCCAGGTCGACCAGCCCCCGCTGGCCATTCGCCCCCCCATCTTGTACCGCAAGGCCGAGAAGCCCCCTAGCTTCGCCCTGTGCGCTTGTGCGCTGAAAGGGCGTTCAGAGTGGCCAGCCGTCCAGGAGCCCCGCCACGGCCACGGTGGGCGACGGCGCCACCTCCTGCTCTTCTTCCGGCAATTCGGCCAACCGCTTCAGTTCGGCCAGGTTGTCAGCAACCGGGCTATCAGCAATGACCTCTTGGATCGACTCGGGCAGGGATTCGGGCGACCTCGACTTTCCGTTCGACGCTGCGCCGGCTCTGGCCGGTCTTGGTGGCCGTCGATACGGCAATCTTGTCCGCGTCAACGGCGGCAACCAGTTCTGGGATACCTTGCCTGAGCACCTTGACGCCGTACTCGGCGGTCCTGCCCGAGATGCCGAACACCTCGCCAAGCTGGTCGCGGGAATCACCGGCATCTTCCCGTTCCGGTCCTTCGCCTCCGCCGCCAGCTTCGCTTGCAACGCACCAGCCCGGGCCGCACACATCGACAACTGTGTCGGACTTAGGTGCCGACGGTGAAGGTTCAGGGACAAAACGTAGCCGATCGGATCGTCCGACTGCATCTCCAGAATATCAGGCTCTACACCGGCCTTCTGGCAAGCAAGCCACCGGCGCCGGCCGTCGATGATCTTGCCGTCCAGTGTTTCGATCGGGACCAACAAGCCGTGGTTCTCAATATCTTCCGCGAGCTTGTCGATATGCTCTTCGTCAAGCGGGAAGATGCTTGCCGCTTCGTGAAACTCCATTGGGTTTCCTCACTTTCTGAGAATCCGGGCACCTGGCCCCCGAGACGCACACATCGACGCCTGAGAAACGGTCAGGTGCCGGCGGTGCAAGGATCGTGGCCCCAGCTTGCGCCGTGTGGGGCTTTGATGCCCTGGCCGTATCGAAACACCCCGGAGCGAACCGGACCTTAGACAGGCTCTCATGGGCTCGACATTAACGTAGGCTTCGTGCCCCTTCTTGAACCCCATTGCCCGCAACCGTACCCGTTCGGCCTCCGAAACCTGCCTCCGACGCCTCGGATGCTTGATCCGGGCGATTTGCTCAAAGTCGGCCACGTCGAATAGCGCGGTCATCTCGCCGAAGTCGCCGTCCTGGTGGACACGGCAGCAAGACGCCGGCGGATCTGCCCGCCCCCGATCATGCGGCATGGTGGGGACGGACAGGGCCGGCCAGCCTCACTTGGGTTTTTTCGCCCCTGTTTGGGCGGGCTTACGTCTTGTGATTTTCTCGCGGTAGGACTTCTCGGCAGCATCCGCGACGGCCCGCATTTGGGCTATGTCTGCTCCATCGCCCTGCATGACTCCAAGCCAATACAACACCCGCTTGCGGACTGCCGGCCACTCGAATCCGCAGTTGTGAAACTCGCGTAGGCCGTCGCAGATTTTCTCAACGGCCTGCTCTTGCTCTGCGGCATGTTCGGCCGTGCGGTTGTACGTCAACTTGTCCTTCGTCATGTTCCGGCCCCGATCACTTCCGGCTCGAGCGCGCCGTGAATGAGTGCTCGGGATTCTCGCCAACGTCGGCGCGCTGCAATGAACAGTATCCTTGCCACGTACCGCCCGGCCCGCTCGTGGTCGCCTGCCATGATGACGGGCAGCTCGGTAGCAATCCAGCCGAGTACCGATCCGACGGCCGCCTGGGGTGTGATACGCGACCGCCAGTCGCCGCGCTCGAGGTCCGGCCACGCTTCGCAACGGGGACAAGTCGAGGGGCAACTGCTCTCTATTGTCGATCACGGCGACCACCTGCTCGGGCTTCAGTCCGGCGGGCAAGGGGCCGCGTCGGTTCATTCGGCATACCCTAGACGATGCTGCCGCAAGAGCGTTTTGAGGCTCGGGGGTTTGTCATTCGGTTTGCGCTGGTGCCGACGGTTCGCCCAAGCCTCAATCACGCCCCGGACATAGAAAAACAGCCGACCATTTTCGTGTCGGACGTGCTCCGCTTGGACCAGGGGCCGGATACTTCGGTCAAAATACGACTCGGAAACGTCGAACGCGGCCGCCATTTCTGACTTAGTGAGCCAAGGTGATTTCCGCTCGGATTTCGTCGGGCAAGCCATGGTTCCAATCTTCCGGGGGGGCAGCGTACTTACTTTGGGTTTTACGTTTTGCGTCAAAAAAAGCCGTCAGATACTTGGGCGAAGCCCCTCACGCCCCCCCTCGGGGAAGGACCCCGGCGGTTTTGGCAAGCTGGGGAGCTTCATCGGAGCGTCAACGGCCCCATCT